>CAXUES010000067.1:0-747 GCA_964250185.1 uncultured Solirubrobacteraceae bacterium
GACGCCGCGGGCCTGCGGAGCGGCCGGCGGAGCGGCCGGGGCCGCGGGGGGCGGGGTCGGCGCGGCGACCGGCGCCGAGGCCTGCCCGTTGGCCGGTGCGGCCGGGGTGCCGTTGCCGTTGCCCTCCCGGGCGGCGGGCGCCGCGGCCGGGGCGGGCGCGGGTGCGGGCGGCGCGGCGGGTGCCGCAGGGGCCTCGACCGTGGCGGTCGCGGTCGCCGTGGCGCTCGCGCCCCCGGTCGGGTCCGAGCCGTCCAGGCCCAGCGTGCGCACGACGAGGTCCTCGTCCACCAGGGCCGCCGCCATCGGCACGACGATCCCGGCGTCACGCAGACGCTCGAGGAGCTCCCGTGCGGGGATCCCGTGTTCCTTCGCGATTCGACTTGCCTTCTTCTCAGCCACTTGGTCCGCAGTCTAGTGGGCGTCCCGCGGTGTGCGGGGATCCACTTCGAGGATGTCGCCGGGCACTTCCAGCGCCCGTCGGAACGCGCGGGACCAGGCCCGTCGCGCAGACGCGCGGGCCGCGCAGTCGGGCCCGTGCACGTACGCCCCCCGTCCGGGGAGGCGGTGGGTCGGATCGAGGGTCAGGACCCCGTCCACCACGCCCAGGCGGAGCAGCTCCGCCTGGGGTCCGACCGTCCCGCAGCCGACGCAGCGCCGGTGCGGGACGTGCTTCGCGTCGCTCAGCGCTCGACCGGCGCGGGGTCGGCCGCGACGGGCTCGTCGGAGCCGTCCGCCGCCGGCGCCTCG
>CAXUES010000067.1:757-3626 GCA_964250185.1 uncultured Solirubrobacteraceae bacterium
GTCCGGCCTCCGCGGGCTCGGCCTCGTCGGCCGCCTCCGCATCGGGTTCGGACGCCTCGGGCTGCGCGGCGAGCGCCGCCTCGTAGGAGGCCTGGGCGCGTGCGACGAGGGCGTCGACCTCGTCCTGGGGGGCGTCCGGGTTGGCCAGGACCGCCACCTCCTCCTCGCTGACGTCGTCGAGCAGGTGCGCGTCCACCGACCCGAAGCGCGCGAGCGCCTGGTGGGCGCCGAGGCCGCAGAAGTACGAGTCCGGCAGCGACGCGTTCGGGCAGCGCCGGCCCGTGGTCATGATCACGTGGCAGCGGCCGTCGTGCTGCACGGCGCCGTCGTCGTTGCCCGAGCCGTCGTCGGAGGCGAACTCCGTCTCGGAGCGGATGTCGATCCGCCATCCGGTCAGGCGGGCCGCGAGCCGGGCGTTCTGGCCCTCGCGGCCGATGGCCAGCGAGAGCTGGTCGTCCGGCACGATGACCGTGGCCTGGCGGTGCTCGTCGTCCACCAGCACCTCGCGGACGCGGGCGGGCGACAGGGCCTTGGCGACGAACCGGGCGGGCTCGTCGTTGTAGGGGATGATGTCGATCTTCTCGCCGCGCAGCTCGGAGACGACCATCCGCACGCGGGAGCCGCGCGGGCCGACGCACGCGCCGACCGGGTCGACGCCGTCGGCGTGGGAGACCACCGCGATCTTGGAGCGGTAGCCCGGCTCGCGGGCGACGTTGGCGATCTCCACCAGGCCGTCGGCGATCTCGGGGACCTCGAGCTCGAAGAGCGCCTTGATCAGGTCCGCGTCGCGGCGCGAGACGATGATCGACGGGCCCTTCGTGGAGGCGGAGACCTCCTTGATGACGGCCTTGACGCGCTGGTTGTGCTCATAGCGCTCGCCGTCGACCTGCTCGGACTTGGGCAGCAGCGCCTCGACGCGCTCGCGCAGCTGGATGAGCGTGTAGCGCGCGTCCTTCTGCTGGACGATGCCCGTGACGAGCTCGCCGACGCGGTCGCGGTACTCCTCGAACATCATGTCGCGCTCCGCCTCGCGGATGCGCTGGAGGATGACCTGCTTGGCGGTCTGCGCGGCGATGCGCCCGAAGTCGTCGGGCGTGACGTCGCGCTCCTCGATCTCGTCGGCGTACTCCTCGAGCTTGTCCTGGTCGATCTCGACGTCCTCGGGCTCGACGTACTCGCCCGTCTCCTCGTCGAGGTAGGTGTTCTCGTCGATGGTCTCGACGATCAGGTGCGCCTCGAGGCGCTCGTCGAGCAGCAGCTCGATGACGCGGTAGTCCGCGGTCTCGGGGTCCAGCTCGACCCGCGCGTACTTGGCCGCGGTCGGCTGCTTCTTGTAGGCCGAGAGGAGCGCGTCCTCGAGGGCGGTCTGCAGCTTGTCGGGGGCGATGCCCTTCTCGCGCGCGAGCGCGTTCATCGCCTCCAGGATCTCGCGTGACATGTGACCTACTCCTCCACGAGGTTGGAACGGTGGATGACGGCGTGCGGGATGGCGACGACGCCGGTGTCGGCGGCGATGGTCACCTCCGCGTCCGTGGCCCCGACGAGCTCCCCCGTGAAGGAGCGCCGCCCGTCGAGGGGCTCGGCGGTGCGCACGCGGGCGCGCCGGCCGAGGAAGCGCTGGAAGTGCTCCGGCTTGGACAGCGGCCGGTCCGAGCCGGGCGAGGAGACCTCGAGCGCGTAGCGCTCGCGCAGCTCGGTGAGGTGCTCGGTGACGCGGGTGCACAGCTCGAGCGAGACCCCGTCGGGGTGGTCGATGAAGACGCGGAGCATCCCGCCGCTCTGCACGTCGGCGAGCACGACCTCCACGCCGGGCTCCTCCCGGGCCAGGATGTCCTCGACCTGCGTCTGGATGGATGCGCTCATGGTGGTGTCCAAGGGGTCCTCTGAAATGACGAAGGCGGACCCCCGGGGGCCCGCCTCGAACGTCGACCACGGGGTCGACGGAAGGGGAACTGCTCCGCGCACGCTAGCACCCCGCCGGGTGCCGGTCGCGGTGTCAGGAGCTCCTAGGCGGCGCGGGCGTCGCGCAGCGCGCGATCGCGGTACAGGCGGTAGTCCGCCCGCTCCGGACGCAGGCGGAAGGCCAGCGAGAGGGGCGCGCGGGCCTCGGCGTGGCGGCCGAGCTGCTGCAGGCAGCGGCCGAGGCAGAAGAGCGCGTAGTCGTTGGTCGCGTGGTGCTCGATGACCGCCTCGAACTCCCCGGCGGCCTCCGTGTAGCGCCCGGAGTGGAAGAGCGCGCGCCCGAGGGCCTCGCGCACCGAGGCCTTGTCCGGGGCGAGGTCGCGCGCGCGACGCAGCGGGACGGTCGCGGCGTGGAAGTCCTTGGCCTGCAGCAGCTCGCTGCCGGTGCGGAACGACTCGTAGGCATCCTCCGTCGCCATCTGCGGGTCGAGTGTAGAAGCGACTCAGGTCCGGCGTGGCGGCAGCGCGAGGAGCGCCCTGAGGCGTCCCAGCGGCCCCAGCCCGTGGCCCAGCTCGCGGCGCAGGGCGACCCGCCCGCGCTCCGCCTCGCGGCCCGCCGGCGCCGGCCGGCCGCTGTAGCGCGCGTCGCGCAGCGAGCGCACGTAGGCCTGCGCGGCGGGCGCCTCGGCGAAGCGCCGCTCCAGCGCGGTCAGGGTGAGCGAGGACGCCACGGGACGCCCCGTGCGGCTGAGCGCCCGACGCAGCTCGACGAGCTGCCAGGGCTCCTCGGAGGTGCCCGTGGGCCGGCGCAGCGCGTAGGCGAGCGCGGCCCCGCCGCCGCCGAGCAGGACGAGCGCGAGCGCGGGCAGCTCCCACGGGACGCCACCCCCGCCGCCGCCACCGCTCGCACCCGCGTCGTCGCCGGCGATCGAGGCGCCGTCGGCGCCGCGCTGGGCCGAGGCGCTCG
>CAXUES010000067.1:3636-6826 GCA_964250185.1 uncultured Solirubrobacteraceae bacterium
GCCCGCGATCGAAAGCCCGCCGAGCAAGCGGACGTCGACCGAGTAGCGATGCCGGCGCTGCTCGACGTAGCCGCCACAGATCACCAGGAACGCACCCACGGCGATGCAGACCACGGACACCAGGTATTGCGCCCGGTCCACGGTCTTGACCCCGGCGCCGTCGTCGGAGGCCGCGGCGCTCTCGTCGAAGTCGTCGCCGGCCTCCTGCAGGGCGGCGGGCGCCTCGCTCGGCGTCGGGTCGAAGGTCACCCAGCCGACCCCGGGGAAGTAGGCCTCCACCCAGGAGTGGGCGTCGAGGTCGCGCACCACGTACTCGCCGCGGTCGGCGTCGAAGGTGCCCGGGCTGAAGCCCGAGGCGACCCGTGCGGGGACGCCGCCCATGCGCAGCAGGAGCGCCATGGCCCCCGAGAACTGCTGGCAGTAGCCCTCGCGCGTGTCGAAGAGGAAGCTGTCCAGCGGGACCGCCGACTCCGGCGGCGTCTCGGTGTAGGTCGCCCCCGCGCGCACCCGCCGTCCCACCCGGCGCAGGAAGTCGTACGGGCTGGTGGAGCTCGAGCGCAGCTGCTGGGCCAGGCGGTAGGTCCGGCCGTAGGCCGAGGCGTCGACGGCCTGCTCGGCCGCCGCCCCGCGCTCCTCGTTGAAGAAGCCGCGCCCGAGGCGCACGGTCGGCTCGGCGCCGTCGCGGTAGCGGCTGAACGTCACGGAGGCCGGCGGGCCCGCCGGGTCCTGGGGCGTGGGCCCGCCGACCCGCCGGGGCAGGTCGATCGACAGGTAGCGGGTCTCGTCGAAGGGGAGGACGCTCTCCGCGCGCGTGCGTCCGAGGTCGGCGGTCTGCGGATCGGGGACGTAGACGTCGGCGGTGTACGTGTCCCCCGCGCGCAGCGGACGGGCCGTGGTGCGGTAGGTCCCGCCGCCGGCCTGCTCCACGTCCGTGCCCCCGGGCACGTCGCTGACCGAGAGCGTCGTGCCCGCGCCGGGCAGCTGCACGGTCCGCAGGTCGCGGACGGTGAACTGCACCCGCTCGCGCCAGTCGGTCTGGGCGTCGTCGATGGCGGTGTCGGCCAGGACGGGGTTGCGCGTGTCCTCGTAGCGCCAGCGCAGCCCGTCGAAGGCGTCGAGGTTCGTCGTCTTCCAGTAGGCGGGGCGGCGCGCCTTGACGCGCAGGAGCTCGCGGCCGTCGCGCGGCCAGGTCAGCGGGCCGTAGCCGTGGTCCCAGGAGAAGGTCTCGGCCCGGTTGGCCGACAGGCCGCCGGCCAGGCCCTGGTAGTCCAGCCAGGGCTCGTCGGCGTTCAGCGCGGGAGCGAGCACGAGCCCCGCCAGCACCGAGCCGAGCGCCACCGCCGCGCCCGTGACCACGCCGGAGCGCCCGCGCAGGCGGCCCGCGCCGAGGAAGGCGGCGAGCAGCAGCGTGAAGGCGGCACCCGACAGCAGCGGGTGCTCGGGGTTGCGCTCCACCACCGGGACGCCGTAGAGGAGCGCGAGCACCACGGCGCCCGCCCAGGGCGCGGCGCGCTCGTCGGGGCGCTGGCCGTAGGTCGTCACCGCGGCGAGCAGCGCCAGGACGCCCGCGCCGCACATGAGCACGATGCGCACCGCCTCGTCGAGCCCGCGGTAGGGGACGTTGAGCGAGGGCAGCGTGCTCAGCCCGTCGCCGAGGGTCCCCGCCAGGGCGTCCCAGTTGCGCCAACCCAGCAGGCGCGGCTCGATCCCCGCGGCCAGCAGCGCGCAGATGAGGCCCGCGAGCAGCACGGCCGCCGTCGTCGCGGTGCGCCGGCGACCGCTCAGCCGGCGCCCGCCGAGCAGGGCGAGCGCGGCGCCCACGCCGATCAGCGCGGCGAGCAGGCCGCCCGTGGTGTCCGTCGGCGCGAGCTGGCGGGCCCAGGCCAGCGATCCGAGCAGCAGGAGGCCGGCGAAGGCGGCGAAGCGGAGGGCCGCGCCGGCGCGCGAGGTGACCGCGCCGTCGCTCATGCCGCGGCCGCCGGTCGCGACGCGGTGAGCTCATAGCCCGAGCAACCCGCCACGGCGAAGGACGCGCGACGCCCGGCGAGCGTGCCGGGGACCACGAGCGTGCGGCCGCCGCCGCCCGCGTCGGCCAGCGCGCGCGGGAGCGCGCGCATGGGGCGCGCGGAGACGTAGAGCACCGGGCACCGGCGATGCCGGCCAGGCCGGCGAGGCTCGGCCCCGTGCGGCCCGTGACCAGCGCGAGGCGCACGTGCAGGCGATCCCACCCGGCCAGGGTCGAGTCCAGCGCGGTCGCGCGGCGGTCCCCCGGCAGCAGCAGCGCGCAGCCACCGGAGCGCGCGAGGTGGACGGCCAGCGACGCCGAGGCGCGCACGGCGGCGTCCAGGGCGTCCGCGTCCTCGGCGTCGCGCGGGTCGAGGACCACGAGCGCGCGCGAGTCGGCGTCGGCGACGAGGCGGCGCTCCAGGAGCTCCCCCGTGCGCGCCCAGCTCGCCCAGTGGATGCGCGAGGCCGGGGTGCCCGGGCGGTGCGGGCGCAGGCCGTCGATCTCCACCTCGGCGGCCGCCCGGCGCGGGGGCGCAGCACGTCGCCGTCGCCCTGCCCGCCGGGCGTGGTGACGGGCACGATGCGCGGCAGCACGAGCACCTCGAGGTCGTCGCTGGAGACGACGGTCCGGCGGGCCAGGCCGAGCGGGTCGCCGACCGCGACGCGCACGGGCTCCAGGCGCCGCCGGCCCCGCCGGGCGAACGTCGTGCGGATGCGCAGCGCCTGTCGTGGCGCCCCGAGGTGCAGCGCGACGGGCGACTCGAGCAGGTCGTCGGCGATCGTCCCGCTCGGCAGCCGGCCGGCGACGCCGGCGGCGACGAGCACGCGGACCTCGACGCGGTCGCCCTCGACGACGGTGCGGTGGTCCACCGTCCGGGTGGCCTCGATGCCCTGCGCGCCGACGAGCGCCCAGGCGAGGGCGCCGAGCCCGATCACCACGAAGGCCGCCGCGGCCACCCAGAGCGGCTCCGCGGCGAAGGTCCCCGCGCAGAGGCCCATGAGCACGCCGAGGCCCGCGACCGCGACGGCGGGACGGAGGTCGCGATCGAGGCGGGGACGGCGCACGGGAGGCGGTGGAGCGGGCTCGGGGCTAGAAGGCGGGCACGGCGCCGACAGCGTCGGCGACGACCTGCGAGGCGGTCTCGTCGAGGGCGTCGGAGGCGAGCACGAGGCGGTGGCCGAG
>CAXUES010000067.1:6836-7833 GCA_964250185.1 uncultured Solirubrobacteraceae bacterium
AGCACGATGTCCGCGAGGGCCTGGACGTCGTCGGGGACCGCGTGGTCGCGGCCCTGCAGGAGCGCACGGGCCTTGGCGGCGCGCAGGAGCATGAGCCCGCTGCGCGGCGAGGCGCCGAGCTCGGTGCGGTGGTCCTCGCGCGTGCGCTGCAGCAGCGCGACGACGTAGCGGCGCAGCGCGTCGGAGGCGTGCACGCGCCGGGCGGCGTCCTGGGCGGCGAGCAGGTCCCCCGGCGAGGAGGACTCCGGCACGCCGACGACGCGGTCGCCGTGCTCGTGGGCGCGGAGCATCTCCGCTTCGGCCGCGGCGGAGGGGTAGCCCAGCGACAGGCGGGCCATGAAGCGGTCGACCTGCGCCTCGGGCAGCGGGTAGGTGCCCTCGAACTCGACGGGGTTCTGCGTGGCCAGCACCACGAACGGGCGGGCGAGCTCGTGGGAGTGCACGTCGACGGTGACGCTGCCCTCCTGCATGCACTCCAGCAGGCCCGACTGGGTCTTGGGCGACGCGCGGTTGATCTCGTCGACCAGCACGACGTTGGCGAAGATCGGGCCCGGCCGGAACTCGAAGCGCTCCTCGCGGCGGTTGTAGACGTTGGTGCCCACGACGTCGGAGGGCAGCAGGTCGGCCGTGCACTGGATGCGTGCGAAGGCCAGCCCGGTGGCCTGCGCGACCGACCGGGCGAGCGTCGTCTTGCCCACGCCGGGGAGGTCCTCCAGGAGCACGTGGCCCTCGGCGACGACGCAGACGAGCAGGTCCTCCAGCACGCCGGGGCGCACCTCGACGGCCGACTCGATCGCGGTGGACAGCGCGCGCGCCCACGACCGTGCCGCGTCGACCTCCTCGGGCGTGACGCGCGCGGCGTCGTGGCCCTCGACGGAGGTCACGCGACGGTCGCCGGCGGGACGGATCGCAGCTCCTCCACGCGATCCAGGATGGCACGCGCCACCTCGGACTTGGCGGCGCGGGCGATCGCCCTGGCGTCCGTGGACGTCAGCAC
>CAXUES010000067.1:7843-8265 GCA_964250185.1 uncultured Solirubrobacteraceae bacterium
ACGGTGACGGCGTTCTCGCCGGCGTCGAACCCGATGCCCGGTTCGGCGACGTCGTTGACCACGACGGCGTCGAGCCCCTTGGCCTCCAGCTTGCCGCGACCGTAGTCCACGGCCCCCTCCCCCGTCTCGGCGGCGAACCCGACCAGGAGCTGCCCGGGGCGCCGTCGGGCGGAGAGGCCCGCGAGCACGTCGGGGGTGGCCTCCATGCGCACGACGAGCTCGTCGACGCCGGCCTTCTTGAGCTTGTGCGACGCAGGTTCGGCCGGGCGGAAGTCGGCGACCGCGGCGGCCATGAGCAGGACGTCGCAGGCGGGGAAGCGCTCCGAGCTCACCGCCTCGAGCTCGGCGGCGCTCTCCACGTCGACGTAGGCCACGCGCGGGTCGCGGGCGAGCCCGACGTTGGCCGCCACGACGGTGACGTC
>CAXUES010000067.1:8275-11271 GCA_964250185.1 uncultured Solirubrobacteraceae bacterium
GGTCAGCGGCGGCGGCCGCCAGCGCGAAGCCCATGCGCCCGCTCGAGCGGTTGCCCACGAAGCGCACGGCGTCGATCGCCTCGCGCGTGCCGCCCGCGGTGACGAGCACCGAGAGGCCGTCCCACGGTCGCGGTCCTGCCGGGCCGATCGCGGCCTCGACGGCGGCGAGCAGGTCGGCGGGCTCGGGCAGGCGCCCGACGCCCCACTCGCCCTTGGAGCCCAGCGCGCCCGTCCCGGGCTCCAGCACCGTCACGCCGCGCGACGCGAGCGTGGCGAGGTTGGCCTGCGTGGCCGGGTGCAGGTACATGGCGTCGTTCATCGCGGGCGCCACGACGACGGGGCACCGGGCGGCCAGGTGGCAGGCGCCGAGCAGGTCGTCGGCGAGCCCGGCGGCCAGGCGCGCGAGCGTGTGCGCCGTGGCGGGCGCCACCAGGAAGCAGTCCGCGTTCTGCACGAGCTCGAGGTGGGAGAGCGGGTCGTGCGAGGGCGCGTCCTGATCGGGGAACGCCCCGCGCGCCGGGTCGCGTTCCCACGGGTCGACGAGCACCGGGGCGCCGGTCAGCCCGGCGAAGGAGCTGCGGCCGACGAAGCGCTCCGCGTCGGGGGTCATCACGACGCGGACGCTGTGCCCGGCCTTCGTGGCCAGGCGGACGAGCTCGAGCGACTTGTAGGCGGCGATGCCGCCGCAGACGCCGAGGAGGACGCGGGCCACGGGCCCAGGCGTCCGGGCGCTGCCTACCGGTAGTGGTAGGAGACCTTGCCCTGCGCGACTTCCTCCAGGGCGATGGTCAGGTGGTTCTTGGAGGCCGAGTCCACCATCGGGGGCGGGAACTCGTCGAAGGTCCCCTCACCGAGGTTGTGGTAGTACGAGTTGATCTGCCGCGCGCGCTTGGCGGCGACGAGGACGGACGCGTAGTTCGAGTCGACGTTCTCGAGGAGGGTGTCGATGCGCGGGTTGATCACGCTGTCGAGTCTAGTCGGTCGCGCACGAAGCCCTCGAGCTCGTCGGCGGCGCGCTGCAGGTCGTCGTTGGTGATGACCCGGTCGAAGTCGTGGCGAGCACGGAGCTCCTCCTCGGCCACGGCCAGGCGCGCTTCGACGTCGGCGGCGTCGTCGGTGCCCCGGCCGACCAGGCGGGTGCGCAGCGCGTCGGGCGACGGCGGCGCGATGAAGATCCGCACGGCCTCCGGGAGCGTGCCGGCCACCTGCCGTGCGCCCTGGACCTCGATCTCCAGCACGACGGGGTGCCCCTGGCGGGTGCGGGCCTCCAGCTCGGAGCGCAGCGTGCCGTAGGAGCGCCCGGAGTAGCGCGCGTGCTCGACGAAGTCCTCCTCGCGCACCCGGCGCTCGAACTCCTCGTCGGAGAGGAAGTGGTAGTCGACGCCGTGCGTCTCGCCGGGTCGCGGCGCGCGGGTGGTGGCCGACACGCTGAGCTCGAGCTCCGGCACCCGCTCGCGCAGCAACCGGATGAGCGTCCCCTTGCCGACCCCCGAGGGGCCGGTGATGACGAAGACGCGCGCCGGCGCGGGCACTAGCGCCGCAGGAGCGTGATGAGCTCGTCGCGCTGGCGCTGCGAGAGGCCGCCGATGGTCTTGCTCGGCGAGATGCGGCACGTCATCAGGACCTTGTTGGCCTTCACCCGGCCGTACTTCGGGACGGCGAGCAGCATGTCGAACACCTTGGCCGTGCCGAGGTACTCGGGCGGGTCGGAGAGGAGCTGGTGGATCTGCGTCCGGCCGCCCTTCAGGTCCCGCTTGAGCTGCGCCCGCTGCGAGCGGATCTCGTTCGCGCGCTGCAGCGCGTCGCGGCGCTGCACGAGCGATCGCTCGGGAGTCGTGGACTGCTTCTGGGGGGCGTTGGTGACCGGCGGCATCGGCGGGCGAGTCTACCGGCTCGGATGGCCCGGCCTAGGGCAGCGGGGCGAAGATCCCTCGACCTGTCGTCGAGGTCGAGGCTCGGCGCGCGCGGTCGACCGCATGTCCACGGTTTGCGGGCAGTTCGTGCGGATCGGCGCACACCTCCCCGGGCGGGCGAGCGGTTCCCCCGACCGCCTCAGGTCAGCGCTCCGCGCCCACCGGCGCTGCGCCTCCGTGCAGCTCCTGCAGGGAGACGACGCCGCCTGCGCCGCGGCGCACGGCGGCGATCGCGCGCGCCGCGGCCAGGCCGGCCGACAGCGTCGTGACGCACGGGACGCCGCGGGCGATCGCCGCCCGGCGGATCTCCCAGCCGTCCGAGCGCGCACCGGATCCCGTGGGGGTGTTGACGATGAAGTCGACGCCCCCGGACTCGACCGCGTCGACGACGTTCGGGGAGCCCTCGGCGACCTTGACGAGCACCTCGCACGGGATGCCCATGCGCTCCAGGGCCTGCTGGGTGCCGCTCGTGGCCACCAGCCGGAAGCCCGCGTCGTGCAGGAGGCCGGCGACGGCCACGGCGCCGGCCTTGTCGCTGTCGGTCACCGACAGGAACGCGGTCCCGCCCGTGGGCAGCGGCGTGCCCGCGGCAGCCTGCGCCTTGGCGAAGGCGGTGGGGAAGTCGCGGGCCACGCCCATGACCTCGCCCGTGGAGCGCATCTCGGGCCCCAGCAGCGCGTCGGAGCCCTCGAAGCGGTCGAAGGGCAGCACGGCCTCCTTGACCGCGACGTGCTCGTGCACGCGGTCCTCCGGCGGCAGGTCGAGGTCGGCCAGGCGCTCGCCGAGCATGAGCCGGCAGGCGACCTTGGCCAGCGGCACGCCGATCGCCTTGGAGACGAACGGGACCGTGCGCGACGCCCGCGGGTTGGCCTCGATGACGAACAGCCGGCCGCCCGGGGCGATCGCGAACTGGACGTTGCACAGCCCCACGACGCCCAGGCCGAGCGCGATGCCGCGGACCTGGTCGCGGATGCGGCCGAGCATGTCCGGTCCGAGCGAGTGCGGCGGCAGCACGCAGGCCGAGTCGCCGGAGTGGATGCCGGCCTCCTCGACGTGCTGCATGATCCCGCCGATCCACACGTC
>CAXUES010000068.1:0-11119 GCA_964250185.1 uncultured Solirubrobacteraceae bacterium
CCGCGGGCCCGAGCGCCCGCGCGATGACGATCCCGGCGACCGCCGTGGCCGCGATGGCGCCGAAGCGCGCGACGAGCAGCAGCACCGCCCCACGTCCGGCGCTGCCGGGCGCCAGCGGCGCGCGGGCGGGGTCGTCGGGCGGCGCCGGGGCGCTGGTGGGACCGGGCTCCATGGAGACGCGAGCGGGTCTAGCATGCGCGGATGCCGCCGTGCCCGGCTCGAGCCACGCGCGCGCCTCCGGTGACGTCGCGGGTCCCGTCGGTCTCGGTCTGCATCCGTACGCACGACCGCCCGGAGGACCTGCGCGGGGCGGTCGCGAGCGCGCTCGCGCAGGGCCAGGACGACCTCGAGGTCGTCGTGGCCGACGACAGCAGCGACGACGCCGCCGGCCGGGTCCTCGCCGAGCTCGCGGATCCGCGCCTGCGTCGCGTCCGCGTGGCACCGCCCGGCGGCCCGGCCGCCGCGCTGCGCACCGCGCTGGACGCCGCCCGCGCGCCGCTCCTGGCGCTGCTGGACGACGACGACCGCTGGCGGCCCGGCTACCTGGATGCCGTGCTGGCGCCGCTGCACGCCGATCCCGAGGTGGGGGTCGTCTTCACGGGCTGCTGGTTCGTGGTCGGCGACCGGCGCATCGCGCGGGAGATCGGCCTGCGGCCGGGGCGCCACGACGACCTGCTGACCGAGCTCGTCACGCGCTCGCCCGTCCTGCCGTCGGCGTGCGTCCTGCGCCGCGAGCTGTGGGAGGCGAGCCGGCGTGAGCTCCCGGTGCTCGACCACGGGCTGGGGGTGGCCACGGTCGTGCTGCGGGCGGGGGCCACCGGGGTGCCGTTCTTCTACGTCGACGAGCCGCTGGTCGACTACCGCTACCACCCGGGGCAGTTCTCGCGGCGGCCCGAGAACACGCGGCGCGACGTCGCCATGCTCGAGCGCTTCGCGTTCGACGACGCGCGCGCCGAGGCGGCTCGCCGCCGCCGGCTCGCCCGCGGCCGCATGCTCCTCGCGGGCGTCGAGCTGCGCGCGGGCCGGCTGCGACGTGGCGGCCGGGCCGTGCGGCGCGCGCGGGCCGACCGGCACGCGCGGCTGACGCCGGGCGACTGGGTCGCACTGAGCGGCCTGCAGGGCGCCGTGTCCCGGCGGACGCTCGACCGGCCTGCGGTCATGCTCGCGCTGCGAGCGATCTGGCTCGGGGTGGGCGGGCTCACCCGCCGCCGCCCGCGCCGGTAGCGTCGGGCGATGCAGCACCGCTACGAGCCCGGCCCGGCCGCCCACCTGGTCATCGACGAGGTCGTCGCGCCCGAGGCCTACGCCCGGATGCGCTTCCCGGACGCCCTCATCGACGAGGGCGACGCCTGGGGCATCACGTCCAGCGACCCGACGTACGCGGAGGTCCTGCGCGACCCCGACTGGCGCGCGCTGCACGACGAGCTGCGCGGCGAGGGCTTCATCCACGGCGTCCTCGACGCGTTCGCCGAGGACCTGCGCCGCGAGCGCTGCCTCGTGCAGGCCGACACCGCGCGCCTGGTCCCGTTCGTCGAGACGCGCCACCAGAAGGAGGCCGCGGTCCTCGCCCGGGACGCCGATCCCGTCGAGGTCTACACGCGGATGGACTTCCAGTCCAAGCGCCAGGGCGGCTACCGCGAGTTCGTGCACCTCGACTGGGCCCGCCGGATCGTCGGCGGCATCCTGTTCTTCTCCGACGCCGAGGAGGAGGGGCTGGAGGGCGGCGAGCTCGCGCTGTACCGCGACCGCGCCTTCGCCGACGACCGCTGGTGCCACGACCCCGAGCTCGTGACCCAGTTCGCCCCGCGCCACAACACGGGCGTGATCTTCCTGAACTCCAACCGCGGCTTCCACGGCCCGCGGGCGATCCGCGCGCTGGCGGGGCGTCGCCGGTGGCTGTACTTCACGATCTCCAGCAAGGTGGACGTCTGGCCCTGCCGAGAACGGGTCGTGGCGTGAGGCGCAGCGTGCGGCCGTGAACGTCTTCGCCGTCCGCCCGCGGCGCTTCAACGTCGGCAACGAGACGATCGAGGTCGCCGTGCGGGGGCTCCTGCGCGAGCAGCTCGACGGCCCGCTGAACCTCGTGCCGGTCCCGGCGGTCCGCTCCGAGGAGGAGGGATCGCTCTCGGGCCTGGGTCCGCGGACGATCCACCAGATGAACCTCTACGGCCAGGGCGTGGTCGTCGGCGGCGGGAACCTGTACGAGAACGGCCAGCTCGACGTCGACGTGCAGGCCGTGGCCGCCCTGCGCCCGCCGCTGCTGCTGCTCAGCCTCTCGCACGGGCGCATCTACGACGAGCTCGGCCGGCTGCACCCGCGCACCGACGCGATGCCCGACGCGGTGATCGCCGCGCTCAACGAGCACGCGCTCGCGTCGGTGGCCCGCGACGACGCCACGCTCGCGCACCTCCGGGGCCTCGGGGTGCACGGCGCCGTGCTCGGCGGCTGCCCGACGCTCCTGCTCGACGAGCTGCTGCCCGCCGACCCCGGGCCGCGCGACGGCTCGGTGTACCTGTCCGTGCGCAACCCCGAGCTCATGAGCGTCCCGCTCGTCGACCAGGCGCGCGTCCACGCCGACGTCCGGCGGACGATCGACGCGCTGCACGCCGAGGGGCTCGGGCCCGTCCAGCTGCTCTGCCACGACAAGCGCGACCTCGCCTTCGCCTCGTCCTTCGGCGACGTCGCCTACGTCCTCCCCGACGACGTCACGGCGTACCTGACGATGCTGCGGCGGGCGCAGCTCGTGGTCTCCTTCCGCCTCCACGCGTTCCTGCCCTGCCTGACCTTCGGCACCCCGACGGTCAACCTCAGCTACGACGAGCG
Source organism: uncultured Solirubrobacteraceae bacterium (assembly GCA_964250185.1). Classification (GTDB taxonomy): domain Bacteria; phylum Actinomycetota; class Thermoleophilia; order Solirubrobacterales; family Solirubrobacteraceae; genus Paraconexibacter. The sequence goes on from CAXUES010000068.1 coordinate 2,824, forward strand.
CTCCTCCAGCCTCGTGCGGACGCTCGGGCTGGAGGAGTGGGACATCGACTTCCTGCGCTGCGGCGACGTCGCCGGCGCCGTGGTCGACCGCGTGCGGCGCCCCGGCGACCTGCGGGCGCTCGTGGCCGCGGCGCAGCCCCGGTGGCGCGAGCTCACCGAGGTCACGCGCGCGGCGGTGGGGACCTTCGCCACCGCCGTGCGCGCGTACGACGACGCGACCCGCCGGGCCTGATGGCGGCCGCCGGGCTGTCGCGCGCGCAGCTCGACGCGCTGGTGGATCCCGTGGGGGGCTGGCTCTCCCTGGACGAGGCGTGGGCGCTGCACCAGGCCGCGCGGCTCGCGCTGCAGCGCCGGCCGGCGCCCGTCGCGGTGGAGCTGGGCTCGTGGAAGGGCCGGTCGACCGTCGCGCTGGCGTCGGCCTTCGCCACGGGCGGGCGTGGCGTCCTGCACGCCGTCGACCCGCACACCGGCACGGGCACCCACGCCCGCGCCCGCGAGGCCGACACGCAGGCGGTGCTGCGGCGGACGCTGACGGCAGCCGGGGTCGCCGCCCACGTCTCGGTCGTCGCGTCCACGTCGCGGGAGGCCCGCGCGGCGTTCGCCCCGAGGTCGGTCGACCTGCTGTTCGTCGACGCGTCGCACCACCGCGACGACGTCGCCGACGACCTCGCCGGGTGGGCGCCGCTGCTGGCCGGGGGCGCGACGGCCGCGTTGCACGACGTCACCACCAAGCCCGGCGTCGCTCAGGTCGTGCGCGAGCGCGTGCTGCCCCGCGGCTCGCCCTTCGCGGCGCCCCGGCTGGTCGGCAGCACGCTGCTGACGACCTGGGGCGGCCCGCGCGCCTCGCGGTGGGAGGAGTGGTGGGTCCGGCTGGCGCTCGATGCCGCTCGCACGCGGCACGAGGTCGCCGTCCGCCGGTCGCGGCCCTGAGCCCCGCGGAGCCGGCAGCAGGTGACGGCACGCCTCCATGCTGCCGCCACCTGCTCCCGGCTCCGCGTCGTGCGGGCCGACAGGGAGATCGGAGCAGCCCGGGCCGTGCGGCGCCAGTGAAGTCGCGTGCACACCGTTCGCATGGACTTGCACGAACCGGGAAGATGAGCGTCGTGCAGGCGAGTTCCCCGCTCATCGTGGCCTTCCTGACCACGGACCTCGCGCCCGCGGACGCCCTGCCCCGCCTCTGGGTGTCGTCCGATGGCGACGAGGCGCCGCGCGAGCTCGGCGCGTCGCGGGGCGAACGCGAGCTCGTCGGCGCGCTGGCCCTGCCGCGCGTGCTCCGGCGTCGGACGGGGACCGTCGGGCCACGGACGCGCGAGGAGGTCCTCGCCGGCCTGCACGCGCCGATGTCGGCCCGCGGGGCGGACCTCGACCGGACCCTGGGGCGCGACGCCTCCACCCGGTCGCGGCGCTTCAGCCAGCTGCGCGACCGCCTTGCCGGCCTGGACCTCGACGTCGACGGCCTCGTGACGTCGCCGGAGCCCGGGGTCGTGGAGCTCCATGGCGGCCGCACCGATCTCGTGGAGCTGCTCGACGCGGTCGCCGCGGGGCGCTGGGCCGACGGCGCCCGGCTGCTCGGCCTCGCCGACGGGGAGGCCGGTGCGCCCGTCGCCCCCGGCGTGCCCGCCGAGCACTTCCGCGTGCCCGACGTGGTCACCGAGCCCGCGGCCCGCGAGCTGCTCGAGGAGGCCGTCGCCGCGGTCGCCGAGCACTGGGCGGGCGTCCCGGAGCAGGCGCCCGCGCGTCGGTCGCGCCGTCCGCTCGTCGTCGCCGGGGCCGTCGGCGCGGCGGGCCTCGCGCTCGCCGTGCTCGCCGGCGTCGACGTCCTCGGCGGGCCGGACCGCGTGCGGGCCATGCCCGTGGCCTCTGCCGCCCCGCCGCAGACGCTCACGGTCGACAACCGCGTGACCGAGGGCATGGGGATGCGCGAGGACCGGGCGGCCGTCCGCCTGAGCTCGCGGCCCGTCCCCTACTGCGGGGCGCTGCGCTGCGACATCGCGGGCACCGCGCGCCACAGCGGCGGCACCTACGCCCGCGCGGTCTGCCGGACCTCGGGCAGCTACGTGACCAACGGCAACGACTCCTCCTCCGCCGAGGCGCCCGTGGACGACCACAACCCAGCGCTCGCGCGGTCCACGGGCTACTACGGCGTGCGGCTGGCCAACGGGACCTTCGGCTTCGTCAGCGAGGTGTGGATCCGGCGTGAGCAGCGCGGCGGCCTCGGGCTGCCCGCCTGCCCGCGCTGAGCGCCCGGGGGCCGGGCCGGGCTCAGGTCGTGCGGGAGGCCACGCGGTCGGCCGAGGCGCCGAGCCCGAGCGGTGGCAGCTCCACCGGCGCCACAGCCATCGTGCGCAGGCGCATGTCGCTCCAGCTCGTCCCCTCCCGCAGCAGGGCGGGCGCGCCCATGACGAGCGCGCAGGCGATCTCCACGGCCTGCAGGACGATGCCGAAGCCGAGCGCGTCGGCCGAGCCGATCCCGTAGGCCCCGGTGAGCACCGCGACGCACGCCGCCTGGAACACGCCGAGGTTCGACGGGGTGACGGGCAGCACCGCGGTGACGTTGACGGCGAAGAGGACGGCGGCCGCGGCGCCCAGCCCCGCCCGCGACTCCAGCCCGAAGGCGACCAGCAGCGCGTAGCAGGAGAGCCACTGGATGGCCCAGGCGCCGAGCTGCGCGCTCGTGGCCTGCGCCGCGTGCCAGGGCGAGGTGAAGACGCCCAGGCCCGAGCGGATGTCGGCCAGGGCGGCACGCACCCGCCGCAGCGTCCGCGAGCTCGACGCCTGCTCGCCCCGGCGCAGCACGCTCGGCGCCAGGAGGACGAGCGTCAGCAGCACGAGCGGGACGACGGCCACGAGCAGCAGGGCGCTCTGGCGGCCGTCGAAGGCCGAGGAGGTGAGGAACATCGTCACGCCCAGGACGAGCAGCGCGAGCAGGTTGAGGACGGTCTGCGAGACGATCGTGCCGAGGACGGGTCCCAGCGCGCCGCGGGCGGCCACGGGCGCCAGGTGGCGCGACATGACCATCGCCCGGGCCGGTTCGCCCACCCGGGCGGGCAGCGTGGCCGACATCAGCACGCCGATCGACGTCGCCCGCAGCACGTCGCCCATGCGGACGACGGCGCGCGGCAGCGCCGCCCGGAGGATGGCCCGCCAGGCCACCGCGCGGCTGGCCATCGAGAGGCACATGAGCGCGAGGGCCACGAGCACCCAGGTCGGGTTGGAGGTCAGGAGCGCGTCGACGATCCGCTGCGCGCCGATCCGCTCCACGCCCACGACGGAGCCGGCCAGGGCGGCGCGGGGCTCCAGCGAGGCGAGGCGCACGGCGGGGACGGGCGGGGTCCCGTCGGGCAGCTCGAGGCCGCGCCGGCGTCGCGTGCGCGCGGCGGCGGTCGCCGGAGCCGGCAACGAGGCGGCCTCCTCGTAGGCCTCGACGACCTGGGCGCTGACCTGCGGCCAGGCGAAGCGCTGCGCGGCGCCCGCGGCACCCGCGGCGAGGGCCGCGCGCCGGGCGGGCTCCACGGCGAGGTCGCGCAGGGCGCCGCCGAGCGCGACCGGGTCGCCCGGCGCGACGAGGAGCCCGTCGCGGCCGTGGGCGACCACGTCGCGGTAGCCCGCGATGTCCGAGGCGACGACGGGCGTGCCCGCGGCGAAGGCCTCGGTGAGGACCATGCCGAAGCTCTCGCCGCGCAGCGACGGGGCGACGAGCACGTCGGCGCGGCGCAGCTCCCGGGACTTGGCCGCGTCGTCGACCTTCCCGAGCGCGCGCACGCCCGTGAGGTCGTCCAGCAGCGGCGCGATGCCCGCGTGGTCGACCCCCACGAGCGTGAGCTCCACGGGGACGTGGGCGCGCAGGGCGTCGAAGGCGGCCAGCAGCACCGGCAGGCCCTTGCGCTCCACGGCCTGGCCGACGAAGAGCAGGCGCAGCGGTCCGCCGTCGGCCCGCGCGGGACGCCGGGCGAGCACCGCGGCGGCGTCCCCGTCGACCCGCACGCCGTTGGGGACGATGCGGTACTCCCCGCCGTAGAAGCGCCGGCCCGTCCACGCGGCCGCCTCGGAGACCGCGAGGCGGACCCCGAGGTGGTTGAGCCGCCGGCGCGCGCCGGCCAGCGTCGCGAGGGCGTGCGGCGGCGCGTGCTCGGAGTAGCAGTGGAACGTGCCGACCATCGGCAGGTCGGGGATGGTGAGGGCCTGCCAGCCGATGAGCGGCGCCACGGGCTCGTGCAGGTGGACGACGTCGTAGGCGCCGTCGCGCAGCTCCGCGCGCAGCCGCGCCGAGGCGGCCGGCCAGGTCGAGAGGTTGGAGACCGCGCCGTTGCTCGGCACGCCGACGGTGCGTCCGAGCGGCACGACGAAGTCGGGGAGCTCGTCGGCGACGGCGTCGTGGCCGACGTGCAGGCGGCGGGTCAGCGTGCCGGGCGGGTCGTGCGGAGCGAGGACGCGGACGTCGTGGCCCACGTCGAGCAGCTGCAGCGCGAGCGCCTCGACGTGGCGCGACACGCCGCCGGGGAACGACCAGGAGTAGGGGGAGACCAGCGCGACGCGCATCAGGTGGCCACCGCCGTGCCGGCGTCGCGGCGCGCGCGCAGCGGGTGGCCGGTCAGGATCCCGGCCAGGACGAGCGAGGCGCCGCCGATGAGGACCCCCGCCGCGTCGTCGGCGAGGTAGTGCCAGCCGAAGTAGATCGTGGCCAGGAAGGTGATCGCGAGCCAGATCCACAGCCCCACGCGCAGGCGCCGGTGCAGGCGCAGCAGCTGCGCGGCGGCGGCGGCGCTGAAGCTCATGGCGATGTGCAGCGACGCGAAGGCGGCGATGGCTTGGGGGATGGCCACGTCGGGGGCGCGGAGGTAGGCGACGCGCTGGTCGAGCAGGACCTGCTGCAGGCGGGTCACCTCGGAGTGCGGCAGCGCGGCGAAGAGCCCCGGGTCGGCGTAGACGGGACCCAGCGACGGGACCAGCAGGTAGCTCAGGGCGCCCAGGCCCCAGTTGATCGACAGCGCGGTGACGAACAGCAGCGTCGTGCGCAGCCGCGGCGCGAAGACGAGCGCGATGGCCAGCGACAGCGGCAGGAAGACGATGAAGGCCGCGTAGAACGTCGACAGCACCTGCGTCGTGACGACGTTGCCGATGACGTCGTGCAGCACGGTGGCGGGCTCGTGGCCGCCCAGCAGCGCGCGGTCCAGCCGGCCGAGCTGGCGGTCGTAGAGGTCGTCGGGCCGCAGGAGCGGCACGATCGCCTTGAGGTTGCGGTAGGCGAGGTAGGAGAGGTAGAAGCTCAGCAGCCCGCCGACCGCGCCGATGCCTCGGGCCGCCGTCCAGCGCTCCGCCCGGACCTGCCGCATGGCCTCGAGGGTCGGCCGGCGCGTGTGCGTCCGCACGCCCGCGCGGATCGCGATGTCCAGCCCGACGAGCACCGCGACCGCGGCGCCGACGAGCACCAGGTACTTGGCGGTGACCGAGTCCGGGTCGCGGAAGGTCACGCCGGCCTGGTGGCAGAGCACGAGGCCCGCGACGAGGATGACGAGCGCCACGAGCGGCGGCGCCGCGAACGGGCGCCAGTCCCGCGGCGCCGAGAGGCGGCCGAACGTGGTGGAGGAGCGGGTGCCGGCGGCGGCCGGGGCGCGGGAGCTCACGCGGCGACCTCGGGTCCCGCCGCGCGGGCGCGCAGCGGGAAGGCGGCGCGCCACGGGGCGTCCACGCCGGTCAGCCGCCGCGCGGTCTCCAGCGAGACCACCGCGATGACGACGCCGCCGATGTCGTCGAGCAGGTAGTGCCAGCCGAAGTACACCGTGGCGATCATGGTCAGCGCGGCGAGGACCCACACGACGCCCTTGATGGGGCGGCCGAGGTGCAGCAGGTGCGCGGCGATCCCCGCGGTGACGTAGACGGAGACGTGCAGCGAGGCGAAGGCGCCGATGCTCTGGGCGCTGCCGGGCAGCGACGGATCGGCCAGGAAGCTCGCGCGCTCCTGCAGCAGCGTCGCCTGCAGGTGGCTCACCGCGGTGGCCGGCAGGTCGGAGAAGGCCCCCGGGGCGACGAAGAACGGCCCGATGGAGGGCAGCAGGAAGTAGCTGCCCGCGGCCAGCAGCCAGTTGACGGCCAGCGCCGTGGCGTAGAAGAGGCCCCGGTCGAGCTGCGGCGAGAAGACGAGCGCCGCGCCGAGAGACAGCGGGATGAACGCGAAGAGCAGCAGGTAGACCGCCGAGAGCGCGTGCGCGGCCAGGCCCGTGCCCAGCAGCGAGTGCAGGAGCTCGGCGGGGTCGCGGCCGCCGAGCAGGTCGAGGTCCATCCGCTGCAGGTCGATGTCGAAGAGCGCGTCGGGGCGCAGCAGCGGCACGACGCTCTTGAGGTTGCGGTAGGCGTAGTAGGTGAGCGAGAAGCTCACGACCGCCACGAGGACGATGAGCAGGCGCCGGCCCGTCCAGCGCTCGCGCCGGACGGCCAGGAGCGCCTCCAGGGTCGGCAGGCGCCCGTCGGCGCGGCCCGCCGCGCGCCAGGCGATGTCGACGACCACGAAGGCGACGGCCAGCGACAGCGCGACGAGCAGCCGGCCCGAGGCGACCTGGTCGGGATCGCGCAGCGGGACGCCGGCCGCCGAGGCCACCACGAGCGCGGTCAGCAGCGTCGTGGCCGCGACGATCGGCACCGCCAGGGCGGCGCGTGGGGCGACACGGTGCGTCGTAGCTCGGGAGGGGCCGGGGTCCATGGGGGGTGCTGGCGGCGTGCTGCCGCCCGGCGTCCCCTGGGTGGATGATCGGCGAGGGACGCGCGGCTTGAGCGGGCACGATAGTGCCAGCCGCCCCGGCGGACGACCTCGCGATCGTGCGCACCCGCTCTCCGGCCGTCATCCTCCCCGGGACGTGCCCGCACGTCCCGTCCTCGACCTCAACGCCGACCTCGGCGAGGGCTTCGGCCCCTGGACGCTCACCGACGACGCCGCCCTGCTCGACGTCGTCACCAGCGCGAACGTCGCCTGCGGCTTCCACGCGGGCGACGCCGTGACCATGCGCCGCACGTGCGAGGCGGCGGCCGCGCGCGGCGTCGCGGTCGGCGCGCACGTCGCCTACCGCGACCTCGCGGGCTTCGGCCGCCGGGCGATGGACGTCGGGTCGGAGGAGCTCGCCGCCGACGTGCTCGTGCAGATCGGCGCGCTGCGCGCCTGCGCCCGCGCCGCGGGCACCGACGTCCGCTACGTCAAGGCCCACGGCGCGCTGTACAACCGCGCCGCCGCCGATCCCCGGCAGGCCGACGCCCTCGTTGCGGGCGTCGTGGCGGCGGGCGGCGACCTGCCCGTGCTGTGCCTGGCCGGCTCGGAGACCGAGCGCGCCGCCAGGGCACGGGGCCTGCGGGCGGTGCCCGAGGCGTTCGCCGACCGCGCCTCGACCGCCGACGGGCGCCTGGTGGCGCGCGATGAGCCGGGAGCCGTGCTGACCGAGGCCGACGAGGTCGTCGCGCGGGCCCTCGCCCTCGCGCGCGTCCAGGACGCCGCGTCGGTCTGCCTGCACGGCGACACCCCGGGCGCGGTCGTTCTCGCGCGGCTCGTGCGGGCCGCGCTGGAGCGCGACGGCTTCGACCTGCGGCCGTTCGCCTGACGTGGACCTCCTGCGCGCGGGCGAGGGCGGCCTGCTCTGCGACCTGGACCCGGACGACGAGCTCGACGCGGACGGACGCCGCGCGGCGGTCCTCGGCCTCCTCGCCGCGCTCGAAAACCGCCGGATGGCCGGGGTCCTGGACCTCGTCCCGGCCGCCCGCACGGTGCTCGTGCGCTTCGACCCGGGGGTCGTCGGCGCCGAGCAGGTCGCCGCGCACGTCCGCGCGGCGGCGAGCGCGCCCGGCTCCTCCACCGCCGCGGGCGCCGCGGCCGAGGAGCCCGCCGTCCTGCGCGTCGCCTACGACGGCGCGGACCTCGACGACGTCGCCGCGGAGACCGGGCTGGCGCCCGAGGAGGTCGCCGCGCGCCACGCCGAGGGCGCCTACGTCGTCGCCTTCTGCGGCTTCGCCCCCGGCTTCGGCTACCTCATCGGTGCCGATCCGGCCCTCCACGTCGCCCGCTCCTCGACGCCGCGGACGCGGGTCCCGGCGGGCGCGGTCGGCCTGGCCGGGCCCTTCACGGGCGCCTACCCGCGCGCGTCGCCCGGCGGGTGGCGGCTCATCGGCCGCACCGACGCGCTGCTCTTCGACGCCGACGCCGACCCGCCCGCGCTCCTGGCCCCGGGACGCCGGGTGCGGATGGAGCGCGTGCGCGACGTGGGCGAAGCTCCGGGCTCGCGTGGGGCGCGACGGCTGCTGGCCCTGGGAACCGAGC
>CAXUES010000069.1:0-11018 GCA_964250185.1 uncultured Solirubrobacteraceae bacterium
CCAAGCTCATGGCCCTCGAGCTGTTCAAGCCGTTCATCATGGCCCAGCTCGTCGAGCGCAAGGACGCGCAGAACATCAAGGCCGCCAAGAAGATGGTCGACTCGATGATCCCGGAGGTCTGGGACGTCCTGGAGAACGTCATCAAGGAGCACCCCGTGCTCCTCAACCGCGCGCCGACGCTGCACCGCCTGGGGATCCAGGCCTTCGAGCCCAAGCTCGTCGAGGGCAAGGCCATCCAGGTCCACCCGCTCGTCTGCTCCGCCTTCAACGCGGACTTCGACGGCGACCAGATGGCGGTCCACCTGCCGCTGAGCGCCGAGGCGCAGGCCGAGGCCCGCATCCTCATGCTCTCGTCCAACAACATCCTGTCCCCCGCGCACGGGGCGCCGCTGGCGACCCCGTCGCAGGACATGGTGCTGGGCGCGTACTACGTGACCTACGGCCCGGAGGCCGAGGAGCTCGACGCCAAGCGCGCCCTGCTCCTCGCGGGCGAGTGGCCCGAGGGCGAGAAGCGGCCCTACGTGTTCCGCACGCCGCAGGAGGCCGAGCTGGCCTACGAGGTCGGCCTGGCCGGTCTGCACGACCTGGTCCAGTACCGCCGTCCGACCGAGGAGGCCGAGGGCCACATCCTCACCACCGTCGGGCGGATCATCTACAACGAGTACATCGAGCGGGCGCTCGGGATCGCGCTGGGGCGTGACCTCGTCGCGGGCGACTACCTGTTCGTCAACCAGTCGATCAAGAAGCGCGACTCCGTGCGCATCATCGACGTGCTCGTGCAGAAGCACGGCCCGTCGGCGGTCTCGCAGGTGCTCGACGCGTTCAAGGACGTCGGCTTCCGCTTCGCCACCAAGGCGGGCATCACCGTGTCCAAGAACGACGTGGTCATCCCGCCGGAGAAGCCGGAGATCCTCGCCGACATCCAGACGCAGGTCGACGCGGTGCAGGACGACTACGACATGGGCCTCATCACCGACGAGGAGCGCAAGGACGCGGTCGTCGACAAGTGGAACGAGGCGACCGACCGCGTGGGCGCGGCCATGGAGACGCACTTCGACGAGCTGAACCCCATCTTCATGATGGCCAGCTCGGGTGCCCGTGGCTCGTTCAAGCAGATCCGCCAGCTGGCGGGCATGCGTGGCCTCATGGCCAACCCGAAGGGCGAGATCATCGAGCGGCCCATCCGCGCGAACTTCATGGAGGGCCTGACCGTCCTGGAGTACTTCATCTCGACCCACGGCGCCCGCAAGGGCCTCGCGGACACGGCCCTGCGCACGGCGGACTCCGGGTACCTCACCCGGCGCCTCGTCGACGTCGCGCAGGACGTCATCATCCGCGACGTCGACTGCGGCACCAAGGAGGGCATCGACCTGGAGGTCTTCAAGCTCCAGGCCGGCCGTCCGACGCAGGACCCCAACGACAACCTGATCGGCCGCTTCGCCTCGGCCGACATCAAGGTGCCGGGTGGGCGCAAGGTGCTGGTCAAGGCCGGCGAGCAGATCGACCGCGACGAGTTCGCGGCGATCATCGCGGCCTTCGGGGCGCCCGAGCCGGGCTCCCGCGAGGTGGCGCGCGTCCCGACGCGCTCCACGTTGAAGTGCCTGTCGCCCTCCGGGGTCTGCCAGAAGTGCTACGGCCGCGCGATGGCCACGGGCAAGCTCGCCCAGATCGGCGACGCGGTGGGCATCATCGCCGCGCAGTCGATCGGCGAGCCCGGCACGCAGCTGACCATGCGCACGTTCCACACCGGCGGCGTCGCCGGCGCGGACATCACGCACGGCCTGCCGCGCGTCGTGGAGCTCTTCGAGGCGCGCAAGCCCAAGGGCCTCGCGCTCATCGCCGAGCAGGACGGCACGGTCGCCATCGAGGAGACCGACAAGGCGCTCACCGTCGTCGTCACCGATGACGCCGGCGAGGAGCACCGCTACCCGTTCCCCCGCCGCACCCGCCTGTTCGTGGAGAACGGCGAGGTCGTCGAGGCCGGCCACCAGCTCAACGAGGGCTCGCTGTACCCGCACGACCTGCTGGCCCTCCGCGGCCGGACGGAGACCGAGCGCTACCTCGTCCGCGAGGTGCAGGAGGTCTACAAGTCCCAGGGCGTGGACATCAACGACAAGCACATCGAGCTCATCGTCCGCCAGATGCTCAAGAAGGTGCGCGTCGACCAGAAGGGCGACACGAGCTACCTCCCCGGGCAGTTCGTGGACCGCTACGACTTCGCCCGCGTCAACGCGGACATGAAGAAGTCGGGCGGTGAGACGGCCCAGTTCGCCGAGATCATCCTGGGCATCACGAAGGCGTCGCTGAACACGGACTCGTTCCTGTCGGCCGCCTCGTTCCAGGAGACGACGAAGGTGCTCACCGACGCGGCTCTGGAGGGCAAGCGGGATCGTCTCGTCGGCCTCAAGGAGAACGTCATCATCGGCAAGCTCATCCCGGCGGCGACCGGCCTGCGCCGCTACCGCCGCATCGAGATCGAGCCGACGGAGCCGCTGCCCCGCGCGATGGACGAGGTCGGGCTGCTCGACAGCGACGAGATCGCCGCCGAGCTGGGCCTGGGCGACGGCGGTGGCCTCGGGGGCTTCGGCTCCTCGCTGGCCCACGACATCGACGAGCTCGAGGGGATCGGCGCCGGCGGCACCGACCCGGGCTTCGCCGAGGAGCTCGCCGACCTGGATCGACTGGGCGACGACAAGTAGGACCGCGGCGCCGCACGTCGGCGCCGCGCCCGCCTGACCCGAGGGCCCGCCACGTGCGGGCCCTCGGCCGTGGAAGTGGGACAGTGGTGGGGTGTTCGTGGGGATCCTCGGGCCGCTCGCGGTCGAGCTCGACGGCGCCCCCGTGACGATCGGGGGCGCGCGACTGCGCGCGCTCCTCGCCCGCCTCGCCCTGGACGCGGGCCGGCCCGTGCCGGTCGGCACGCTCCTGGACGACCTCTGGCCCGACGCGCCGCCGGCCGATCCGGCCCACGCCCTGCAGTCGCTCGTCTCCCGCCTGCGCCGCGCGCTCGGCGCCCCCGGCTCCGTGGCGCAGGACGCGGGCGCCTACCGCCTCGCCCTCGGCCCCGAGGAGGTCGACCTCACCCGCGCGACGGCCGCCGCGGACGCGGGCGTCCTCGCCGGCGCGCTGGCCGCCTGGCGCGGGCCGGCGCTCGCCGACCTGCGCGAGGGCTGGTCCTTCGCCGCCCGCGCCGCCGAGCGCCTGGAGGCCGACCGCCGCGACCTCCTCGTCCGCCACGCCGAGGCGCAGCTCGCGGCGGGCCGCGGGAGCGCCCTCCTCGACGCGCTGGCGGGCGCCGCCGCGCAGGCGCCGCTCGACGAGCGCCTGGCCACGCTGCACGTCACCGCGCTGCACGCCGCGGGCCGTGGCGCCGACGCGCTGGCCGCCTACGAGCGCGCCCGCAGCGCGCTGGACGACGAGCTCGGCGCGCTGCCCTCGGCGCCCCTGCGCGCGGCGCACGCGGCCGTCCTGCAGGGCGCCCCGCAGCCCGCCGCCGACGTCCCGTCCGCGCCGTCGGCCGAGGTGGCGGGCAACCTGCCCGCGCCCGTGACGCCGCTGCTCGGCCGCGAGACCGAGGTGGAGGCGGCGCTCGCGCTGCTGGGCAGCCACCGCCTGGTGACCCTCGTCGGCCCGGGCGGCGCGGGCAAGACCCGCCTGGCCTGCGAGGTGGCCGCCCGCCACGCGCAGGACGAGCGCGACGGCGTCTGGCTCGTCGAGCTCGCGCCGGTCACCGACGACGCCGGGCTTGCCGACGCGGTCCTCGCGGCGCTCGGCCGCCGCGACGCCCGCCTGGCCGACCGCCGCACCGGGGTCGTGCGCGGGGAGGGCGTCCAACGGCTCGCCGACGCCCTCGCGGGGGAGGAGCTCCTGCTCGTGCTCGACAACTGCGAGCACCTCGTGGAGGGCGCGGCGCGCCTGGCCGACGAGCTGCTGCGCCGCGTCGAGGGCCTGCGCCTGCTGACCACGAGCCGCGAGCCGCTGGCGATCGCCGGCGAGCACCTCGTGGACGTCGGCCCGCTCGGGCTGCCCCGGGCCGGCGACACGCCCGCGCAGGCCATGGCCCACCCGGCCGTCGCGCTGTTCTGCGACCGCGCGGCGGCGTCGCGCCGCGACTTCGTGCTGGACGCCTCGACGGTCGCGGCGGTGGGGGAGGTCTGCCGTCGCCTCGACGGCCTGCCGCTCGCGCTGGAGCTCGCCGCGGCGCGCCTGCGCACCATGCCGGTCGCGCGCCTGGCCGCCCGCCTGGACGACCGCTTCCGCCTGCTCACGGGCGGCAGCCGCGCCGCGCTGCCGCGTCAGCGCACGCTGCGCGCGGTGGTCGACTGGAGCTGGGAGCTCCTGGACGAGCCCGAGCGCCGGCTCGCCCGCCGCGTGGCGGTCTTCAACGCGGGCGTCTCGCCCGCCGACGCGGCCGCCGTCTGCGCCGACGCGACCACGCCGGCCGAGGACATCGCCGACGGCCTCGCCGCGCTCGCCGACCGCTCGCTCCTGCAGCTCGCCGGCGAGGAGGACGGCGAGCCGCGCTACCGCATGCTCGAGACCCTGCGCGAGTACGGCCGCGAGCGGATGGCCGAGGTCGGCGAGCTCGACGCGATCCGCGACGCCCACGCCCACCGGATGCTCGCGCTCGCCGTGGCGGCCGAGCCCGAGCTGCGCGGCCACGGCCAGGTCGCCTGGTTCGAGCGCCTCGCCCGCCGCCGCGAGGACCTCCTCGCCGCCGCCCGCCACCTCGCCGACCGGGGCGACGCCGGGCGCGCGCTGCGCCTGACCAACGCGCTGCTGTGGTTCTGGGTGCTGACCAGCGGCCTGGAGGAGGGGCTGGAGATGCTCCGGGTCGGCCTCGACGCCGAGGGGGAGGCCGACCCGCTCGACCGCCTCATGGCCGAGACCCTCCGTGCGATGGGCGACTTCCAGGCCCATCCCGAGGTCGACGCGCGCCCGCGGATGCGCGAGGCGGCCGATGCGCTGGCCGCGGAGGACCTCGACGACCGGCCGATCGCGGCGGCCATCCTGCCCGTGCTGCGCTACCTCGGCGGGGTGGAGCAGGAGGGGGGCGAGGACCCACTGGGGTCCATGCGCGCCCACCCCGACGCCTGGGTGCGCGCGGCGGCGCCGCTCATCGCCGCGCAGATGCGCGAGAACGAGGGCGACATCGAGGGCGCACGTCGCTGGAGCGCCGAGGCCAGCGCCGGGCTGGAGGCCGTCGGCGATCGCTGGCTGCTCGCGGCGGCGCTCGTCTCCGACGGCGGCTTCGCGCTCGCCCAGGACGACCTCGACGCCGCCGACGACCGGCTGGCGCGCGCGCAGGCGGCGCTGGCGGCCTTCGGCCGCGGCGGCGACCAGCTGCGCATCGCCTGGCAGCGCGCCGACGTCCTCATGCGCCGCGGCGACGTCGCCGCCGCGCGCGCGCTGCTGGACACCACGGGCGAGTCGCCGAGCAGGCGGCGATGATGCGGATGTCCCTCGGGATCTGCGACTGGCTCGACGGCGACGGCGAGCGGGGCCGGCGGGAGGTCGTCGCCGCCGCGGGGGCGCTGGAGGCCCGAGGCAACGCCAACCCGGGCGAGGGCCAGATCCTCGCCGTGCTCACCACCACGGCGGCGTCCCTGTCCGCCGCGGTCGGCGACGTCGACGGCGCCCGCGACCTTCTGCGCGAGGCCCACGGGATCGCCGTCGCCACGCGCGACCGGCCGATCCAGGCCGCGGTCGCCACCGCCGCCGCGTGGCTCGAGGCGGTGGAGGGGCGTCCCGCGAGCGCCGCCGCGCTGCTCGGGGCGGGAGAGGTCCTGCGCGGCGCGCCCGACGCCACGGGGGCCGTCGTCGCGCCGCTGCGCCGGCGCCTGGCGGCCGAGCTCTCGGAGCGCGGCCTCGAGGAGGCGCTCGCCGTGGGGCGGGCCGACGACGCCGAGGGCGCCGCCGCCCGCCTGGCCGCGGCGTCAGGCGCGGCGTCCGTAGGCGCGCAGCGCTAGCGGCACGAAGATCACCAGGATCACCGCCATCGAGGCGAGCGTCTGGACGACCGGCCCCGCCACGGGCCCCCCGATGAGCAGCCCGCGCATCGCGTCGACGAGCTGGCTGAGCGGGTTGACGTCGGTGAAGGACTGCAGCCAGCCCGGCATCGTCTGCGGCGCGGCGAACGTGCTGGAGGCGAAGCTCAGCGGCAGGACGATGAGCATGAGGACGCCCTGCACCGAGCCCGGCGACCGGGCGATCATCCCCACCCAGACCGAGACCCAGCACAGGCACAGCGCGAAGGCGATGACCAGCGCGACCGCGGCGAGCGCCTGCAGGACGCCGGTCTCGATGCGGAACCCGAGGACGTAGCCCGCCACGAGGGTCATGAGCGTCAGCAGCGCGTAGCGGACGATGTCGGCGGCCACGGCTCCGACCAGCGGTGCCGACCGCGCGATGGGCAGCGACCGGAAGCGGTCGAAGACGCCCTTCTCGAGGTCGGTGTTGAGGTTGACGCCGATCATGATCCCGGCCTGGGCGACCGACTGGGCGAGGATCCCGGGCAGCAGGTACTGCAGGTAGTCGTGGCGGGAGCCACCGGAGATCGCCCCGCCCAGGACGTAGGTGAAGATGACGAGGAACAGGATCGGCATCAGCGTCACGTCCAGCAGCGCCTCGGGCGTGCGACGCGTCTTGATCAGGCTGCGCTTCGCCAGCGCCGAGGCGTGGCGGATGGTCGCCGGGGTGCTCATGCCGCCACCTCCGTCCGGGCGCCGACCCGGAGCGCGTCGCGCCCGGAGCCCTGGCCGGTCAGGGTCGCGAAGACCTCGTCGAGGCTCGGCAGGCGCAGCGCGAGCTCGCTCACCGGGACGCCGGCCTCGGCCAGCGCACCGACCACCGGCGCCAGGAGCTCGTCGCCGGTCACCGAGGCCAGCAGCGTGCCGTCCGCGCGGACCTCGGGCGGGGTGCCCGTCAGGCGCGCGAGGACGCCGGCGGCCGCGTCGAGGTCCTCCGGGTCGCTCGGGCGGACCACGAGCGTCTGGCGCCCCGTCGTGCGCTTCAGGCCGTTGGGCGTGTCGTCGGCGATCACCCGGCCGCGGTCGATGACCGAGATGCGGTCGGCGAGCTCGTCGGCCTCCTCGAGGTACTGCGTGGTCAGCAGGACGGTGGAGCCCTCCCGCACCAGGCCGCGGACGACCTCCCACATCGCCTCGCGCTTGGCCGGGTCCAGGCCCGTCGTGGGCTCGTCGAGGAAGACGACGGCGGGACGGCCGACGAGGCTGGCGGCGAGGTCGAGGCGGCGGCGCATGCCGCCCGAGTAGGTGCGCGCCGGGCGGCTCGCGGCGTCCTCGAGCTCGAACCAGCGCAGCAGCTCCGCGGTCCGGGCACGGCGGTCGCGGCGCGAGAGGTCGAGCAGGGCGCCGATGAGGTCGAGGTTCTCCGTGCCGGTGAGGTCCTCGTCGACCGAGGCGAACTGCCCCGTCAGGCCGATGAGCCGCCGCACGGCGGCGGCGTCGCGGGCGACGTCGTGGCCGCCGATGCGGACCGTGCCCTCGTCGGCCTTGAGGATGGTCGCGAGGATGCGCACGGCGGTCGTCTTGCCGGCGCCGTTGGGGCCCAGGACGCCGAGGACGGTGCCCGCGGGCACGGTCAGGTCGATGCCGTCGAGGGCCTGGGTGGTGCCGAAGGCCTTGCGCAGGCCACGCGCCTCGATGACGGGCGCGCCGGGGGTGGCGGAGGTGCGGTGCATGGACGGCACTGTGGCCCCGGGCCCTCGCAGGTCGCTCGCAGCGCGCTCGCAGCGGCTCGCCGGGCGCTCACACGGGCAGGGCGGCGGCCCACGCCCGCAGCTCGCGCGCGTGCGCGTGGGTCATCCCGACGGCCGGGACCGTGTCGACCAGGAGCGTCGGTCCGGGCCGCGCCGCCGCCCACGCCTCCACGACGGGGCCGAGGTCGTCGTCGACCCAGGCCAGCGGCCGGTCGGGCCCCAGGGCGGCGTCGATGGCCGCGAGCTTCCAGTGGCCGTGGGAGCGCGCGCCGCCCATGGCGCGGTCGAAGGAGAGGTACGGCCAGGGCCCGAGGCCCACGAGGTGGGGGAGGTGCTCGTTGGCGCGCTCCTCCCAGCCCGTGCACCAGATCGGCGCGAACGCCGGGGCGAGGCCGCGCAGCGCCTCGGCGGCCTCCGTGGAGAGGAAGTGGGTGATGCCCTGGACGTTCGTCCAGGTGCCCGGGGGTGGGGAGCCGACCTCCCATCCCCACAACGAGAGCACCCCGTCGACGTCCACGAGGAGGGCCGGCGGGGCCGGGAGGCGCTGCTCAAGGGCCCGCCGGTCCAGGGTTCGTGTCGCGGATGCGTCCATCGATCACAGAACTGTGCCAACTGGGGGGGATCCTGCCCCGCCGGCCCCCTCGGTCAGCTACCGTCGTCTGCAGAGCCACCCGTCAAGCCCGCCATCCCGCGTGCCGACATGAGGTGTGTCCCCTCCGTCAGCCGTGGTCCTTCACAAGAGAACCCCGACACCGACCGGCTCAGGAACCAACTCATCTTGCTCGAACTCGGCATCATGCTCGCGCTCGTCTGCGCGTTCGTCTCCAACCTCGGCTTCTTCTACAAGCACCGGGGCGCGTGCCAGTGCACGTCCGTGGACGTCAAGCACCCCGTGCGCAGCGCCAGGGCGCTGTTCTCCTCGAAGTGGTTCGCCATCGGCATGGCCGTGGCGACCAGCGCCTGGGTCTTCCACGTCGCGGCGCTCGCCGTCGCGCCCCTGAGCGTCGTCCAGGCGGTCCTCGCCGGCGGCGTCGTGCTGCTCGCCGTCATGGCGGACAAGCTCTTCGGCTTCGAGGTCGGCCGCCGGCAGTGGTGGGGCCTCGGCCTCACCGCGCTCGGCCTGATCCTGCTCGTGGTCACGCTCCCCGCCCAGACGGGATCGCACTCGAGCTTCCACGTCGGCGGCATGATCGCGTTCGAGACCGGCCTCTTCGCGGTGGGCGGCCTGCTCATCCTCGGCCGCCGGGCCCCGGGCACCCAGCACCACCACGGCATCATGCTCGGCGCCGCGGCGGGCATCCTCTTCGGCGTCTCGGACATCGCCATCAAGGCCCTCACCGGCCTGGCCTCCGGCGGGGTCCTCGGCGTGCTGCTCTCGCCGTGGTTCGGCGTGGCGGTCATCGCCTCCATCGCCGCCTTCTACTCCTCGGCCAAGGGCCTGCAGGACGGCGACGCGGTGCCCGTCATCGCCATCACCGGCACCGCCGCGAACATCGCGGCGATCTCCGGCGGCATCGTCGTCTTCGGCGATCCGATGCCCTCCACGGCGCTCGGCGTCATCGTGCAGGCCTCGGCCTTCGTGCTGGTCATCATCGCCTCGGCGCTCACGCCGGCGCCCATCCGCGCCGCCGAGGCCGACGGCCCGCTCGCCGCCGCGGGCATGGCCCCCGGCGCGCCTGCCGCCGGCGCCGTCTAGCCCCGCCCGACGCACCTCGGTCCGGTCCGGCGCCCGCCTCGAGCGGGCGCTTGTCGTTCCACGCGGCCATGAGTACGTTGTCCACTCCGGCAGGCGAGTTGCTCCACAGTGGACAACCGGGCCTGTCCGGCTGACGGCATGGCCTGTTCCCCATCCCTCCACGCCTGATGGCGACCCTCCGCGAGCTGCTCTCAGAGCTCGACGTCCGCCTCGTCGCCGGGGAGGGCGGCCAGGACGAGCCCGTGCGCTGGGTCCACGTCTCCGAGCTCGAGGACCCCACCCCGTTCCTGCGCGGGGGCGAGCTGCTGCTCACCACGGGCATGGCGCTGACCACCCCCGAGCAGCAGGTCGCCTACGTCGCGCGCCTGGCCGACCACGGGCTCGCCGGCCTCGGGCTCGGCACGGGCATCGTCCACGACCAGCTGCCCCCGGCGCTCGTCGAGGCGGCCGCCTCCCGCGGCTTCCCGCTCGTCGAGGTGCCCTACGACGTGCCGTTCATCGCGGTCACCGAGCGTGCCGCGACCCGGTTGGTCAACGAGGGCTACGCGACGCTGCAGCGGTCCATCGCCGCCCAGGAGCGCCTGCAGCGGATCGTCCTCTCCGAGCGCGGCCTCGACGCGATCGTCCAGGCCACGGCGTCGCTCGTGCGCGGCAGCGTCCTGGTCTTCGACGGCCGCGGGCAGCTCGCCGCGCGCGCCGACGGGAGCGCGCCGCTGCCCGACGCCGACATCGAGGCCGTCGGGCGCGAGCTGCACGACCGCGCCCGCCGCGCCGAGGCGCGCGGCTTCGTGCCCGGGGGCGGGGCGCTGGCCCGCCGGGCGCTCGCGCTGCCGGTGCTCGCGCCGGACGCGGCCGGGGGCGGCGTGCCCCAGGCCTGGCTCGTGGCGGCCTCCGACCGCGACGCGCTGGAGGCCTTCGACCGCCTCGTCCTGCACCAGGCCGTCACGGCCGTGGCGCTCGAGCTCCTGCGCCGGCGCGTGGCCGACGCGACCGAGCGGCGCCTGGCCGGCGACGTGCTCAACGAGGTCGTCCGGGGCGAGGTGCAGGGCCCGGAGCTCGCCCGCCGCCTGGAGCCCTTCGGCCTCGGGAGCCGCTGCAGCGCGTTCGTCCTGGACCCGAGCGGCGCGTCGCGGCCCGTCATCGCCGAGGCCGAGGCCGCCCTGGCCGCGGCGCTGCGCGACGAGGCGGTGCCCGGGCTCGTCGCCGCCACGGGGCGGCTGACGTGCGCGCTGCTGCCCGGCGCCGACGAGGCGGAGCTCACCGAGCTCGCCGAGCGCCTGCACCGGCGCGTGACCACGGCGCTGGGCGTCGCCCTGCCCGCCGGGGTCGGCCGCGCCGCGCCGCTCGGCCGCGCGCGCGAGACCCTCCACGAGGGCCGCTGCGCGCTCGAGGCGCGGGCGATGGCCGGGCCGCCGCGGGCCAACGGCGCCGCCCCGCACGCCGTGGCGACCTTCCGCGACCTCGGCTCCTTCCAGCTGCTGCTCAACCTGCAGGACTCCGACCAGCTGCGGCTGTTCTGCGAGTCGCTGCTCGGGCCGATCGAGCAGGGCGAGGGCCACTACGGCGGCGAGCTCATGCGCTCGCTCGAGGCGTTCATCGAGG
>CAXUES010000070.1:0-10971 GCA_964250185.1 uncultured Solirubrobacteraceae bacterium
CGAGGCGGCCTGGGGCGCGCGCTGCGTCGACCACGCCGGCTCGACGGAGGCCGGCTCCTACGCGGTGCCGTGCGCCGAGCACGGCGGCCTGCACCTCGCCGAGGACGACCTCGTCTGCGAGCTGCTGGAGCCGGGCGGCGACGCCGAGGCCGAGGAGGGCGCCCTCGCCGAGCTCGTCGTCACCGCGCTGGACCGCCTCGGCTTCCCCGCCATCCGCCAGCGGACGGGCGACGTGGTCCGCCGCCGCGACGCCCCCTGCCCGTCGGGGCACCCGGGCCGCTGGGTGCCCGAGGGGATCCTGGGCCGCGCCGACGACATGGTCGTCATCCGCGGGATGAACGTCTTCCCCTCGGCGGTGGAGCAGATCCTCCGCGAGGTCGAGCCCGACGGCGAGTTCCGCATCACCTTCTACACCGACCCGCGCGCGATGGACGAGGTCAAGCTCGAGGCCGAGCTGGGCCGCCCGTCCGACGCGCGCCTCGTCCAGGACCGGATGCGCCAGCGCCTCGGGCTGCGCGTGCGCATCGTGCCGCTGCGCGCGGGCGTGCTGCCCCGCCAGGTCGGCAAGGCCCGCCGCGTGCGCGACCTGCGCGGCGTGCCGGTGGGCGCGCCGTGAGCGTGCCCGCGGTCCCGCGGCGCTCGGCCAGCGAGGACGTCGCCGACCGCCTGCGCCTGCACGTCGCGCGCGAGGGCCTGCGCCCCGGGGACCGCCTGGGCCGGGAGGAGGACCTCGCGCGTGCGCTCGGGGTGTCGCGGCCCACGCTGCGCGAGGGCCTCGCGCTGCTGTCGGGCAGCCACCTGCTGCGCGCGTCCAAGGGCCCGGGCGGCGGCATCTTCGTCGCCGCGACGCCCGAGGAGGGGATCTCGCGCTCGCTGACGGACTCCGTGCGCTCCATGCTCAGCACGGACGCCATCACGGTGGACGAGCTCCTCGAGACGCGCCTGCTGCTCGACGTCCCGCTCGCCGGGCTGGCCGCCCAGCGCGCCGCGCCGGACGACGTCGCTCGGCTCGAGGCGCTGCTCGAGGTGCACGCGGACGACCTCCCCGCCCTCGACGCCGCGCTGCACCGCGAGCTGACGGCCATCGCGGGCAACCGCCTGGCCGGCGCGCTGACCCACTGGGTCGTCGAGGCCCTCCAGCCGCGGCTGCTCGCGCTCGTCGCGCCCGCGCTGGTCCCCGAGGTCGTTGCGGAGCAGCACGCCGCCGTCGTGCGCGCGATCGCCCGCGGCGACGCGGGGGCGGCCGAGCGCGCCGAGCGGGAGCACCTCACCTACCTGCGCGACCTCGCCGAGGTCGTACGGGACGGCTGACGGCCTTCGGGCCTAGCGGGGCGGGCCCGACGCCGCCCGGGCGTGCGCCGGGCCGAGCGCGTCGGGCTCCGGGGTGGCCAGCGCCAGGCGCAGGAAGCGCGCGAGGACCGGGATGCGGTCCCCGGGCCGCCACACGACGGCCGTCTCCACGGCGGGGACGTGGCGGCGCAGCAGGGCCACCACGACGTCGGGGGGCGCCGCGCGGGCCAGGGTGAGCGGGAGGAGCGCCGGACCCACGCCGGCCTCGACGAGCGCGAGGGCCGTCGGGACCGTCCCGGCCTCCAGCACGTCGCCCGGCGCCCCGCCGGCCGCGGCCCACGCCCCGATGACGCGGTCGTGCAGGCCGAGCGCCGCCTCGCGGCCGAGCACGACGAGCGGCGCGCCGATGAGCTCGCGGAGGTCGACGAGCTCGTCGGACACCGCAGCGTGGTCGGCCGGCAGCACGGCGACGACGGGCTCCCGGACGACCACCGCCGACTCCAGGAGCAGGCGCGGCCCGCCGGGCTCGGGCGCGGGCAGGTGCAGCAGCCCGGCGTGGGCGTCGCCGTGGCGGACCTCCTCGAGCACGCGCTCGGCCGGGGAGTCGCGGACGGTGAGCTCCAGGTCGGGCGCCCCGGCGAGCAGCCCGCGGCCGAGGCCGGCGAGCAGGGACGGCGCCACCGCGCTGCCGATGGAGATCGTCAGCTCGCCCCGGACGCCGTGGCCGACCGAGCGCACCGCGGCGACGGTCGCCTCGCCGTCGGCGAGCAGCCGCCGCGCGCGCTCGAGCAGCGCGCGGCCCGCGGCCGTCGGCTCCACGCCGCGCCCGTGGCGCTCGAGCAGGCCGACCCCGAGCTCGCGCTCGAGCTGGCGCATGCGCACCGACAGCGGGGGCTGCGTCATGTGCAGCCGATCGGCGGCCCCGGTGATCGAGCCCTCCTCGGCGACCGCGACGAAGCAGCGCAGGTCGTGGAGCTCCATGCGCGGCAGTGTGACCCATTCGCGCGACCTATGGGAGACCTCCGATCTGCGCATGAACGTCATGTCAGACGCGGTGTACGGTCCCGGCCCGCAGTTCGTCCCCCTCCGAAGGAGCAGCACGCCATGACGCACACCGAGCGCCGGATCGATCGGCGCACCTTCGTCCGCCGCGCCGGTGCCCTCGGCGCGCTGGGCATGGCGCCCGGCCTGCTCGCCGCCTGCGGCTCGGACTCCGGTGGCGGCTCGGGCAGCTCCGGCGAGGCGATCAAGATCGGCTACGTCACGCCGTCCTCCGGGCCGCTGGCCGACTTCGCGGCCGCCGACGACTACATCCTCGGGCAGATCCGCCAGGCCTTCGCCAAGGGGATCCCGACCAAGGCGGGCACGCGCAAGGTGGAGATCCTCGTGCGCGACTCGCAGTCGAGCTCGGACACCGCGGGCTCGGTCGCCGGGGACCTCATCCTCAAGGACGGCATCGACCTCATGGTGGTGGGCTCCACGCCGGAGAACGCCAACCCGGTCTCCGACCAGTGCGAGCTCAACGGCATCCCGTGCATCTCCAGCACCGCGCCGTGGCAGAGCTGGTTCTTCGGGCGCAAGGGCGACGCGGAGAAGCCGTTCCAGTTCACCTACCACTTCTTCTGGGGCCTAGAGGACCTGACGGCGGTCTACACCGACCTGTGGAGCCAGGTGGAGACGAACAAGTCGGTCGGCGCCCTGTGGCCCAACGACTCCGACGGCAACGCGTTCGCCGACGCCAAGACGGGCTTCCCGCCCGCGCTGTCCAAGCTGGGCTACAAGACGACCGATCCGGGCCGCTACGAGGACCTGACCAACGACTACACCGCGCAGATCTCGCGCTTCAAGGCCGCGGGCTGCGACATCCTGACGGGCGTCCCGCTGCCCCCCGACATGGGCAAGTTCTACAAGCAGGCCGCCCAGCAGGGGCTGCGCCCGAAGGTCGTCACGGTGGCCAAGGCCATCCTCTTCCCCTCGGCCGTCGAGGCGCTCGGCGCGCTCGGGGAGGGGCTGTCCAGCGAGATCTGGTGGAGCCCGGACCACCCGTTCAAGTCCTCGCTGACGGGCACGAGCGCCAAGGCCCTCGCCGACGGCTACACCGCGTCGACCAAGAAGCAGTGGACGCAGCCCATCGGCTTCGCCCACGCGCTCTTCGAGGTCGCCGCCGACGTGCTCAAGCGCTCGGACCCCAAGGACCGCAAGGGCGTCGCGGCGGCGATCAAGGCGACGAAGCTCGACACGGTCGTGGGCACGGTGGACTGGTCCTCGGGGCCGGTCCCCAACGTGGCCAAGACCCCGCTGGTCGGCGGCCAGTGGGTCAAGGGCGATCAGTTCACCTACGACCTGACGATCTGCACCAACACGCTGGCGACGAACATCCCGAAGGCCGGGACGCTCAAGGCCATCGGCGCCTGAGCATGGCCCTGTTGGAGCTGCAGTCGGCCACGAAGGCCTTCGGGGCGCTCACCGTCGTCGACGACCTGAGCCTCGCCGTGGACGCCGGCGAGGTCCTCGGGATCATCGGGCCCAACGGCGCGGGCAAGACGACCGCCCTCTCGCTCATCGGGGGGGAGCTGCGGCTGACCAGCGGCCGGGTCGTCCTGGACGGCGAGGACCTGACCCACGCCGCGGTGCAGCTGCGCTGCCGGCGCGGGATCGCGCGGACCTTCCAGGTGCCGCAGCCCTTCGGCCGCCTGACCGTCTTCGAGAACGTCCTCGTCGGTGCCCTCCACGGCCGGGCCAAGCGGCGCGCCGCGCAGGACGCCGCCCTCGACGCGCTCGCGACAGCGCGGCTCGTCGACCAGGCCAACGCGCTGGCGGGCAGCCTGACGCTGCTGGAGCGCAAGCGCCTCGAGCTCGCCCGGACGATCGTCATGGCGCCCCGGGTCGTGCTGCTCGACGAGTCGGCCGGCGGGTTGACCGACGGGGAGGTCGAGCAGCTCCTGCCCACCATCCGCGACCTCCGCGACGGCGGCACCGCGATCATCTGGATCGAGCACGTGCTGCACGCGCTCGTCGCCGTCGCCGACCGCGTGGTCTGCGTCGACCGGGGCCGGGAGCTCGTCTCGGGCCGCCCCGACGAGGTCATGGCGTCGGCCGCCGTGCAGGACGTCTACCTCGGGACGGGGGTCTAGTGGCCGCGCTGCTCGAGGTGGAGGACGTGCGCGCGGGCTACGGCGACTTCGAGGCGCTGCACGGCGTCTCGCTCTCCGTCGAGGAAGGTGAGGTGCTCGCCGTCATGGGCTCCAACGGCGCGGGCAAGAGCACGCTGCTCAAGGCGATCGCCGGCCTCGTGGTGCCGCGCAGCGGGACCGTGCGCTTCGCCGGCGAGGACCTCGCGGGCCGCCCGACGCACGTGCGCGTCGCGGCGGGCATCGCGCTGGTGCCCGAGGGGCGGCGGCTCTTCGGCAGCCTCACGGTCCGCGAGAACCTGCAGCTCGGCGCCTATCCCGGCCGTCCCGGTCCCTGGGACCTCGCCGGCGTCCTGGAGCTGTTCCCCATGCTCGCCGAGCGCCAGGACCGCATGGCCGCGCGGCTGTCGGGCGGCGAGCAGCAGGCCGTGGCCATCGGCCGCGCGCTGCTGGCCAACCCCCGCCTGCTGCTGCTGGACGAGGTCTCCCTCGGCCTGGCCCCGATCGTCGTGCGCCAGCTCTACGCCGAGCTGCCCCGCATCCGCGCGGCCGGCACGACGCTCCTGGTCGTCGAGCAGGACGTGGGCCAGGCCCTCGCGGTCTGCGACCACGCGGTCTGCCTGCTCACGGGGCAGGTCTCGCTGGAGGGGACGCCCGATGCGTTCAGCCCGGCGGAGATCCGCCGCGCCTACTTCGGGGTGACGACGTGACGTGGGTCAACGCGGTGGTGCAGGGCGTGCTGCTCGGCGGCCTCTACGCGCTCTTCGCGGCCGGCCTGTCGCTCGTCTTCGGCGTCATGCGGATCGTCAACCTCGCCCACGGCGACCTGGCCATCCTCGCGTCCTTCGTGGCCGTCGGCCTGGCCGACCAGGCCGGGTTCCCGCCGCTGCTGACGGTCGTCGTGGTCGTGCCGGTCATGTTCGTCGTGGGCTACGTGCTCCAGCTCGGCGTGCTCAACCGCAGCCTCCGCCAGGGGGAGCTCGGACCGCTGCTGGCGACCTTCGGGCTGGCCATCGTGCTGCAGAACGTCCTGCTCAAGGCGTTCTCGGCCGACCAGCGCAGCCTCGACGCGGGATCGCTGGGCACCTCGAGCATCCGCCTGGGCGACCAGCTGTCGATCGGCTGGCTGCCGCTCATCACGCTGCTGGCGGGGGCGGCGATCATCCTCGGGCTCCACGCGATGCTCACCCGCACGCAGCTCGGCCGCGCCTTCCGCGCGGCCAGCGACGACCCCGAGGCCGCGACGATCGTGGGCATCGACCAGCGCCGCCTGTACGCGCTGGCCACGGCGATCGCGGTGGCCACCGTCGGCGTGGCCGGCGTGCTCGCGGCGCTGCGCACGAGCTTCGCGCCGACCGACGGGCCCGCGCAGCTCATCTTCGCCTTCGAGGCGGTGATCATCGGCGGCCTCGGGAACCTGCGCGGCACGCTGCTGGGCGGCGTGGTGCTCGGCGTGGCCCAGACCGTCGGCGCCCAGATCGACCCCTCGTACTCGATCCTGGCGGGGCACCTCGTGTTCCTCCTCGTCCTGCTCGTCCGGCCCACCGGCCTGCTCCCGAAGGTGGCCCACGCATGAGCGTCACCACGCCGCCGTCCACGCCCGTGGCCGGCGGGGCGTCCTCCTTCGCGGTCCGGCGCGGCTCGCGCGCGACGACGGCCGGCACGGTCGCCTTCCTCGCCGCCGTCGTCGTGCTCGCCCTCGCGCCGTTCTGGGGCGACGCGAGCACGCTCAACTCGCTCGTGCGCCTGTGCACGCTCGTGGCCATCGCGCAGATGTGGAACCTGCTGGCGGGCTACGCCGGGCGGGTGTCGATCGGGATGCAGGCCTTCATCGGGATCGGCGGCTACTCGCTGGTCCTCTTCGGCAACAACACGGGCGTCAACGTGTTCGCCTGCGTGCTCATCGCGGGCGTGGTCGCCGCGGTCATCGCGGTGCCCGTCGCCGCCCTGGCCTTCCGGCTGGACGGGGGCTACTTCGCGATCGGCACCTGGGTCATCGCGGAGGTCCTGCGGCTCGTGGTGGCCAACGTCGACGCGCTCGGCGGCGGCACCGGCACGTCGATCACCGCGGTGATCGGCATCGACATCACGACCCGCCAGCGGCTGACCTTCTGGTTCGCCCTGGGCCTGGCGGTCCTCTCCGTGGTCGTCGTGGTGGGCATCCTGCGCACGCGCCTGGGCCTCGGCCTGGCCGCGGCGCGCGACGCGCCCCCGGCCGCGCGCGCCCTCGGCGTGTCGATCCGGCGGGCGCAGCTCGTGGCCTTCGTCGTGGCCGCCGCGGGCTGCGGCATGGCCGGGGCGATCATCTACCTGGACCTGCTGCGGGTCACGCCGAACGACGCCTTCAGCGTCGACTGGACGGCGTTCATGATCTTCATGGTCGTCATCGGCGGCCTGGGCACCGTCGAGGGGCCGATCCTCGGCGCGGTGGTCTTCTTCGCCCTCGAGCAGCTCTTCGACGGCTCGACCTACCTCATCGTCCTGGGCGTCCTGGCCATCGCGGTCACCCTGCGGCTCCCGGGCGGGCTGTGGGGGCTCGTCGCCGAGCGGACCGGCCTGCGCCTCGTGCCCGTCACGCCGCGGGTGTCGCGGCGACGAGACGACGGCGCGGCATGAGCGGTCCGGCGCGGTTCAGCTACGACGCCCTCCCCCAGCGCGTCGTGTTCGGGCCCGGCGTGGCCCGCGAGGGGCTCGGGGCCGAGCTCGACCGGCTGGGCGCGCAGCGCGCGCTCGTCGTGTGCACCCCGGAGGAGGAGGAGCTCGCGCGGGAGCTGAGCGGACCGCTCGGCGCGCAGGTCGCGGGCACGTTCGCCGGCGCCCGGGCGCACGTGCCGGTCGCCGTGGCCGAGGCCGCCCGCGAGGCGGCGGCCGCCTGCTCGGCCGACGTCGTCGTGAGCGTCGGCGGCGGCTCGACCACCGGCACCGCGAAGGCCGTCGCGCTGACCACCGGCCTGCCGGTCGTCGCCGTGCCGACGACGTACGCGGGCTCGGAGGTCACCCCGGTCTGGGGGCTCACCGAGCACGGGCGCAAGCGCACGGGCACCGACCGCCGCGTGCTCCCGGTCGCCGTCCTGTACGACGCCGAGCTGACGGTGACGCTGCCCGCCGCGCTCTCGGTCGCCTCGGGGCTCAACGCGCTGGCCCACTGCGTCGAGGCGCTGTGGGCGCCGGGCGCGAACCCCGTCACGTCGCTGCTGGCGGTGGCGGGGATCGGCGAGCTGGCCACCGGCCTCCCGGGCGTCCTGGCGGATCCCGCCGACCTGCCCGTCCGCGGCAGCCTGCTGCAGGGGGCGTGGCTGGCGGGCTCGGCCTTCGCCGTGGCGGGCTCCGGGCTGCACCACAAGCTCTGCCACGCGCTCGGCGGGCAGTTCGACCTGCCCCACGCCGAGACCCACGCCGTCGTGCTCCCCTACGCCACCGCGGTCATGGCGCCCGGGACCCCCGGGGTCGAGGCGCGCATCACCGCGGCGCTCGGCGCCGCCCCCGGCGCTCCCGCCGCGGCCGCGCTGCGCGACCTGGACGAGCGCCTCGGCGCGCCCAGTTCCCTGGGCGAGCTCGGCTTCACGGCGGTGGGCGTCGATCCCGTCGCCGAGCAGGTGGCCGAGGCCCTCGCCGAGACCGCACGACCCGTCGGGACCGACGCGATCCGCGCGCTGCTGCGCGCGGCGCTGGACGGCCTCGACCCCACCACCCTGGAGGCCACATGAGCTCCACCGCCGACCCCGCCACCGCCGAGCTCGACCGCCGCGAGCAGGCGCTCACCGAGGAGGTGCTCGCGAGCTTCGCGGGCGCGGGCGACCCGCGCTTCGCGGAGGTCATGCGGGCGCTCGTCCGCCACCTGCACGGCTTCGCGCGCGAGGTGCGCCTGACCGAGCCCGAGTGGGAGGCCGCGATCGGCTTCCTCACCCGCGCCGGGCAGATCTCCGACGACCGGCGCCAGGAGCTCATCCTGCTCTCCGACGTCCTGGGCCTGTCGATGATGACCGTCGGGATCAACGCCCCGCGCGAGCCCGAGGCGACCGAGCCGACCGTCTTCGGGCCGTTCTTCGTCCACGAGGCGCCGGAGGTGCCCTACGGCGGCGACATCGCCCAGGGCGCCGTGGGCGAGCCGTGCTGGGTCTCCGGCACGGTGACCGACCTGGCGGGGACGCCGCTCCCCCACGCCGCCCTGGAGGTCTGGGAGGCCGACGAGGACGGCTTCTACGACGTCCAGTACCCCGACGGGCGCACCGCCGGGCGCGCGCGGACCACCGCCGACGCCGAGGGCCGCTACGGCTTCTGGTCGGTGCGCCCCTCGGCCTACCCCATCCCGGCCGACGGTCCGGTGGGCGACCTGCTCGCCGCCGCGGGCCGCGGGCCCATGCGCCCCGCCCACGTGCACTTCATGGTCTCCAGCCCCGGCTGCCAGCGGCTCGTGACCCATGTCTTCGCGGCCGGGGAGGAGCACCTGGCCGACGACGCCGTCTTCGGCGTCAAGGCC
The DNA here is from genome assembly GCA_964250185.1 of uncultured Solirubrobacteraceae bacterium. Lineage (GTDB taxonomy): Bacteria > Actinomycetota > Thermoleophilia > Solirubrobacterales > Solirubrobacteraceae > Paraconexibacter. The sequence continues at coordinate 8,902 of CAXUES010000070.1, forward strand.
TCGCTCGTGCGCGAGCTCGTCGAGCACCCACCGGGCGCCGGGCCCGCCGGCCGCGACCTCGACGCGCGCTGGTGGACGCTGGAGTTCGACATCCGCCTCGCCCCCACCCCCGAAGGAGCCTGACCCGTGAGCGATCCCCTCCACACCGACGTCCTCGTCATCGGCTCGGGGCCCGCGGGCGCCGCGTCGGCCCTCGCCCTGGCGACGCTCGGCGTCGACCACATCGTCATCACCAAGTACCGCTGGACGGCGGACACGCCGCGCGCGCACATCACCAACCAGCGCACGGTCGAGGCGCTGCGCGACCTCGGGATCGAGGAGGACATCAAGGCCGCCGGCACGCCCCAGCACCTCATGGGCGACACCGTCTTCTGCACCTCGCTGACCGGCGACGAGATCGGCCGCGTGCGGACCTGGGGCACCCACCCGGCCCGGCAGGCCGACCACCAGCTCGCCAGCCCGGTGGAGATGTGCGACCTGCCCCAGACGCTGATGGAGCCGATCCTCGTCGGCAACGCGGCCGCGCGCGGGTCGCGCTTCCGCTTCGACACGGAGTACGTGTCGCTCGAGCAGGACGAGGACGGCGTGACCGTCACGGTCCGCGACCGCCTCAGCGGCCACACGTACCCCATCCGCGCGAAGTACGTCATCGGCGCCGACGGCGGCCGCTCCCGGGTCGCCCAGGACATCGGCCTGCCCTTCGAGGGCCAGATGGACGTCGCCGGCTCGATGAACATCGTCTTCCACGCCGACCTCTCGCGCCTGGTCGAGCACCGCCCGAGCGTCCTGTACTGGGTGCTGCAGCCCGGCTCGGACATCGGCGGGATCGGCATGGGCCTCGTGCGCATGGTCCGCCCGTGGGACGAGTGGCTCATCGTCTGGGGCTACGACATCGCCGACGCGCCCCCCGAGGTCGACGACGCCATGGCCACCAAGATCGTCCACGACCTCATCGGCGACGACACGATCCCCGTGACGATCCGCTCCACGTCGCTGTGGGGCAACAACAAGATGTACGCCACGCGCTACCGCGAGGGCCGCGTGCTGTGCATGGGCGACGCGACCCACCGCCACCCGCCGAGCAACGGGCTGGGCTCCAACACGTCCATCCAGGACGCCTACAACCTCGCGTGGAAGCTCGCGTTCGTGCTGCGCGGCCAGGCGGGCCCCGGCCTGCTGGACAGCTTCGACGCCGAGCGCGCCCCGGTCGGCAAGCAGATCGTCCTGCGGGCGAACAAGTCCATCGAGGAGTTCGGTCCGATCTTCGACGCCCTCGGGTTCACCGGGACGAGCGACACCGACCAGATGCTGGCCAACATGCGCGGGCGCACCGAGGCGACGCCCGAGGCCGCAGCGCAGCGCGTCGCGCTGCGCGAGGCCCTGGAGCGCAAGGAGTACGAGTTCAACGCCCACGGCGTCGAGCTCGGCCAGCGCTACGCCTCCGGCGCCGTGGTCCCCGATGGGACGCCCGAGCCCGAGCGCGTCCGCGACGAGGAGCTCTACTTCCACGCGACGACCTGGCCGGGGGCGCGCGTGCCGCACGTGTGGATCGGCGCGGGCACCGAGAAGGTCTCGACGCTCGACCTCGTCGGCAAGGGCCGCTTCGCGCTGCTCACCGGCATCGGCGGCGAGCCGTGGGTGGACGCCGCCCGGGCCGCCGCCGAGGCGCTGGGCATCGAGCTGGCGACCTACGTCATCGGGGCGGGGCGCGAGCACACCGACCTCTACGACGACTGGGCCCGCGCGCGGGAGGTCGCCGAGGACGGCTGCGTGCTCGTGCGCCCCGACGCGCACGTCGCCTGGCGCTCCCACACGCTGCCCGACGACCCCGACGCGGCGCTGCTGGACGCGCTCTGCCGCGTCCTGGACCGCCCGCCGGACCCGACGACGGCGGGTTCGGGGCTCGTCGCCGCCGGGGAGGCCTGAAGGAGCGCATGGCCGAGATCACCACCCTGTCAGAGGCCGTCGCCGAGCTCGTCCAGGACGGCGACGTCGTCGCGCTGGAGGGCTTCACCCACCTGATCCCGTTCGCGGCGGGCCACGAGGTCATCCGCCAGGGCCGCCGCGAGC
>CAXUES010000071.1:0-1116 GCA_964250185.1 uncultured Solirubrobacteraceae bacterium
TCGAGCTGCCCGACGTGGCCGGGGCGCTGATCGCCCGGCTGCCCGGAAGCCCGCTCAGCTGGGACCAGTGGCTGATGCTGCAGAACGACAATGTCGTCGCGCCCGCCAGCGAGGGGCTAGCCGCGTTCGGCATCGCGCCCACCGCGATGGACGCGGTCGCACCCGGCTATCTGATCAACTACCGCAAGGCCGGCCGCTTCGGCGCGCGCGCGGCGGTGGAGGCCTGACACACTCCTGCCGCCTGGGGGGCGCATGACCGATCTGCTCACCGTGATCATCCTCGGCACGGGCTTCCAGGTCTTCGACATCCCGATCGCCCATCGCGTCCGGGACGCCGGAGGACGGACGCTCGCCGACCACTGGCAGGGCTCGATGAACGCCCACCTGGGCACCACGGTCGCCGGGTTCCCGAACCTCTTCTTCATGCTCGGGCCGAACACGGCCACCGGCCACACCTCGGTCGTCTACATGATCGAGGCGCAGGTCGAGCACCTCGTCGGCGCGTTGGAGCACCTACGGGCGACCGGGTCGGCCGAGGTCGAGGTCCGCCCGGAGGCCCAGCAGGACTTCAACCGCCACGTGCAGGCCAAGACCGAGGGCACCGTGTGGACCTCGGGCGGCTGCTCAAGCTGGTACCTGGACGCCCAGGGGCGCAACACGACCCTGTGGCCGACGTTCACCCGGCCCTTCGCCCGCGACGCGACGACGTTCGACCCGGCCGAGCACGTCGTGCGCCCCCGCCGGGCGCAGCGCGCCGCCGCGGCCTAGCGCCTCAGGCCGGGGTGGCGAGGTCCGGCCGCGCGCCCGCCGCGCGGTCGCGGCCGGCCGACTTGGCCGCGTACATCGCCAGGTCGGCCAGGACGAGGTCGTCCGAGGCGCCGAGCGAGCCCGCATCGAGCTCCACGACCCCGGCGCTGGCCGTGATGCGGATCTCCATCGCGGTCGCCCGCCCGACGATCGGGACGGCCGTCGCGCGGATGCGCGCCACGAGGTCGTCGGCCACGCGCTCGGCGGCCTCGCCGCCCGTGTCGGGCAGCAGGATCGCGAACTCGTCGCCGCCGAGGCGCCCGACGACGTCGGAGGTGCGCAGCCGGCGGCGCAGCGCGTCGGCCACGG
>CAXUES010000071.1:1126-5657 GCA_964250185.1 uncultured Solirubrobacteraceae bacterium
GCAGATGACGTCGTCGCCGACCTTGTGGCCGTGGGTGTCGTTGACGCGCTTGAAGTGGTCGAGGTCGAGCATGATCAGCGAGCCGGTGGCCCCGCCGCGGCGCACGCGCTGCAGCTCGCGGGTCAGCTCCTCGGCGAAGCGCCGCCGGTTGACCAGGCCGGTGAGGCCGTCGTGGTCGGCCAGGTGGCGCAGCTCGCTCTCCTGGTCGCGGCGCGCGGAGATGTCCTGCACGTGGGCGACGAAGCAGTTGGGCTCCCCCAGGTCGTCGCGGACCAGCGAGACGGCGCACTGCACCCAGAGCACCTGCCGGTCGCCGCCGCGCACGCAGCGCTTCTCGATGACGTAGGAGCGGCGGCCGCCGGCCAGCACCTCGGCCATCAGCGCGAGGTCGGCGTCGCGGTCGGCGGGATGGGTGACCTCGTGGGTGGTCGACGCCAGCAGCTCGCCCTCCGTGCGGTCCAGCAGCTCGCAGAGCGCCTGGTTGACCTGCATCCAGCTCCCGTCGAGGTCGACGAGCGCCACGCCGGTCGGCGCGTCCTGGAAGGCCAGGCGCAGGCGCTCGCGGACGACCTGCAGCTCGCGGTCGGCGGCGACGCGCGCGGTGACGTCGACGAAGCTCGTGAGCACCCCGCGCCCCTCGGGCAGCAGGGCGGAGGAGACGTCGAGCCAGAGGCGCCGGCCGTCGGCGTGGCGGACGCCCATGCGCTCGTCGTGGTGGCCCTCCCCCGTGCGCAGCGTGCGCATGTGCGGGTGGTCGGCGGCCGGCCACGGGGTGCCGTCGGCGCGCAGCGGCTCCCAGCGCGGGTGGTCGGCGAGCGTGCCCAGGATGTCGGCCTCCTCGACGCCGAGCACCCGGCAGGCGGCGGGGTTGCCGGCGACGATGGTGCCCTCGGCGTCGTGGACGATGAGGCCGTCGTGCATCGCGCCGATGACCGTGCCGTGCAGCGCCTCGGCCTGCTCCAGCGCGACCTGGCGGCGGCGCGAGGCCTCCGCGAGCAGCTCGACGCGCGCGGCGAGCTCGGCCACCGCTGCCGAGCGGGGCGCGCCGGTGCCGGCGGCGCCGAAGCGCAGCAGCACGACGCCGGGGATGGCGCCGACCGGGCCGGCGCTGCCCTCGAGGCGGGCGAGGGCGAAGGGGGCGGGCATGCCGCGCTCGCCGGCGCCCGAGGCGAGCTGGCCGAGCTCGTCGACGTCGGCGTCCAGCGCGGCGGCGAGGTCGCCGCCCGCCAGGCCCGCCTCGAGCGGTCCCCAGCGGTGGACGGCGGCGGGGTTGGCGTGCAGCAGGTCGCCCGCGGGCCCGACGAGCAGCGCGGCCTCCTCCAGGGCGTCGACCAGGGCGACCGCCCCGGCCGGCAGCTCCGCTCCCTGGTGCACGGCGTTCGCTCCCACGGACGAACGCATCGGCGCAGCCTGACCGGAACTTGAGATGGACATCCGTCTGAGGTGCCGACGCGCCACATCGCTCCCGGGCGGCGTCTACGGTCGTCTCCATGGCGCACGTCTCGGCCTCCGACCTCGCCTACGCGCACCCCGGCGGCGACGAGCTGTTCCGGGACGTCTCCTTCACGCTGTCGCCGGGCGCCTGCGTCGGGGTCGTCGGCGCCAACGGCGTGGGCAAGAGCACGCTGCTGCGCATCCTCGCGGGCGAGCTGGAGCCCACGGAGGGCGCCACCTCGCTCGGCGCGAGCGCGCTGCACATGGCCCAGGACGTGGGTTCGGCCGACGACGGGAGCTCGGTCCGCGAGCTGCTCCTGGCGGGCGCACCGCACGCGCTGGCCCGCGCGGGGCGCGCGATGGCCCGGGCCGAGCGCGAGCTCGCCGCGGGCGACGACGAGGCGGGCATGCGCCTGGGCACCGCCATCGGGGAGTGGTCGGAGCTCGGCGGCTACGAGCTGGAGGCGGCCTGGGACGAGGCCTGCCGGCGGATCGTCGGCGGCGGGCTGTCCGAAGTGGGCGACCGCCCCGCCGCCACGCTCTCGGGCGGGGAGCGCAAGCAGCTCGTCCTGGAGGTCCTGTTCGCCGCCGACGCCCGCGTCCTGCTGCTCGACGAGCCGGACAACTTCCTCGACATCCCGGCCAAGCGGGCGCTGGAGGCGCGCCTGCGGGCGACGTCCAAGACCGTGCTGGTCATCTCCCACGACCGCGAGCTGCTCTCCGTCGGGGTGTCCTCGATCCTCACGCTGGAGGGCGACGGCTGCTGGCTGCACGGCGGCTCCTACGCGACCTACCCCGCGGCACGCGCGGCCCGGCAGGAGCGCCTGGGCGACGCGCTGAAGCGCTGGCGCGACGAGGAGCTGCGCCTGCGCGAGCTCACGCGGACGTTCAAGGAGCGCGCGCGCTACTCCCCGGACTGGGCCAAGAAGGCCAACGCGATGGAGACCCGGTGGAAGCGGTTCCGCGACGAGGGCGCCCCGCCGGCGCCCGTGGCCGAGCGCACCATGGCGATGCGCATCCGCGGCGGCGACTCCGCCCGGCGGGTCGTGCGCCTGCGGGGTCTGGGCATCGACGGCCTCGTCGCGCCGTTCGACGAGGAGGTCCACTTCGGCGAGCGCGTCGGCCTCGTGGGTCCCAACGGGACGGGCAAGTCGCACCTGCTGCGCCTGCTGGCCGGCGAGCAGCTCGACCACTCGGGTGCCTGGGAGCTCGGCCCACGCGTCTCCCCCGGCCTCTTCACCCAGCTCAACGCGCGTCCCGACTGGGCCGGGCGCACGACGCTCGACGTCGTCCAGCGCCAGACCGGCAACCTCGAGCGGGCGATGCAGGGCCTCGCCCGCTACGGCCTGGCCGAGGCGGCGCAGCGGCCGGTCGACGTGCTCTCGGGCGGGCAGCGGGCCCGGCTCGAGGTCCTCGGGCTCGAGCTCGCCGGCCACAACCTGCTCCTGCTCGACGAGCCGACCGACAACCTCGACCTGGGCTCCAGCGAGGCGCTGGAGGAGGCGCTGGAGTCCTTCACCGGGACCGTGGTCGCCGTCTCGCACGACCGGACGTTCCTGCAGCGGCTGGACCGCTTCCTGCACCTGGGCCGCGACGGGCGCATCTCGCGCCTGGCCGACCCGGCGCGGGCGGTGCAGGTGCTGGCGGGCGCGGCCGGGTAGCCCTCGGGGCGATGCGCCGCCGCCCGTTCGCCCTCCTGCCGCTCCTCGCGGCGCTGCTGCTCGCCTCCTGCGGCAGCGAAGGGACGGCCTACCCGGCGGCGACGGCGCCCCGCGCCGCGGGCGGGCTCGTGCCCGTGGCGGTCTCCACGCCCGCGGGGATGCGGGCCGCGCCGCTGGACGTGCGGCGCACGCTGCTGGCGCCGCGCGGCGCGCGGGTGCAGGTCGCCGCGCGGGTGCCCGACGCGCGCTTCATGGCCTTCCTCCCGGACGGGTCGCTGCTGGTCTCCCAGCCCGGCGAGGGCCAGGTCACGCGGCTGGCCGGCGCGCGCCGGTCGACGTGGCTCACCGGCCTGGACCAGCCCCACGACCTCGTGGTGCACGCCGTGGACGGGCAGACGTGGGTCTACGTGACGGCGTCGGATCGCGTCGTGCGCGTGCCCTTCCGGGCGGGGGCCGCGCAGGCGGGGCCGGTCGAGGACGTCGTCACCGGGCTGCCCGACGCCTCCTCCTCGGAGCTGCGCGGCACCTACGCGCACGCGCTGAAGAACATCGCGCTGCGGGGGGACGAGCTCTACGTCTCCATCGCCTCGAGCTGCAACGTGTGCACCGAGGACACGACGAGCGACCCGGTCCGCGGGGCGATCTACCGCACGTCCGCCGACGGGTCGCAGGGCCTGCGCCTGGTCCAGCGCGGCGTGCGCAACGCCGAGGGCCTGGCCTGGCTGCCCGACGGGCGCCTGTGGCTGGCGATCAACAACCGCGACAACATCCCCTACCCCTTCCACCGCGACGTGACGGGCGACGGCCAGGACGACTTCGGGCGGGTCGTCGTGCCCTACGTCGACGACCATCCCCCGGACGAGCTCACCCCGGTGCGCGCGGGCGGCGACACGGGCTGGCCGTACTGCAACCCGGACCCGGACACCGCGAGCGGCCTGCGGGACATGCCGTTCGTGGCCGACGCGATCCTGAACGCCGGCGGCTCGGCGACCGACTGCGCCACCAAGGACCGCGTCGCGGTGGGGATGCAGGCCCACTCCGCGCCGCTCGGGCTGACGTCGCTGGCGGGCTCGCGGGTGCCGGCGCCGTGGCGCGCGGGCGTCGCGGTCGCCTTCCACGGCTCGTGGAACCGCTCCAGGCCGACGGGCTACAAGCTCGTGTGGTTCCCCTGGGCGGCGGGCGCGAAGACCCCGGGCGCCCAGCGCGACCTGCTCGCCGGGTTCACCGCCAACGGCGGGCGCAAGCCGTGGGGCCGGCCCGTCGACGCGCAGGCCGGGCCCGACGGTGCCCTGTACGTCTCCGACGACGGCGCCGGAGCGATCTACCGGGTCACGCTGCCCGCGCGCTGAGCGCCCGGGCCTCGTCGAGGAGCTCCAGCACGCGGACGGCGTCGGCGCCCTCGACTTCCAGGTCCTCGGCTACGTCATCGCCGGGCT
>CAXUES010000071.1:5667-7628 GCA_964250185.1 uncultured Solirubrobacteraceae bacterium
CGGCGTCGCCCAGCGTGCCCCAAGCCGCCTCGGGCTCCTCCCCGTAGCCCGACGCGCCGGGCCACGTCCCCGCGCGCAGCTGGTCCTCCTGCACGTCGAGGCCGTCCTTGACGTAGCCCGCCCGCGAGCCCGACAGGCGGAAGCGCGGGCCGGGCCGGGCGGCGGTGGCGCCCAGCCACAGGTGGGAGACCGCGCCCGAGTCGTGCGCGAGGGCGAGGAAGGCGTCGTCGTCGACGAGCGCGCCCGCGCGGCGCACGCGGACCTCGGCGTGGGCGAGCCGCGCCGGGCCGAGCAGCCAGAGGGCCTGGTCGACGAGGTGCGGGCCGAGGTCGAGCAGCTGCCCGCCGCCCTCCTCCGGCGCGGCGTGCTCGCGCCAGCCCTCCTTGGGCTCCGGGCGCCAGCGCTCGAAGCGCGACTCCAGCCGCCACGGCTCGCCGAGGCGGCCCTCGTCGAGCAGCGCGCGCGACGCCGGCCGCCTGCGCCGCCTCCACGACCGAACGGGCCTCGGGCGCGGTGCGCGCGAGCGGCTTGTCGACCACGACCGCGAGGCCCCGGTCGATCGCCTGGAGCGCCAGCTCGCTGTGGGTGCGGTTCGGCGTGGTGACCACGACGAGGTCGAGCTCCTCCGCGCGGGCCCACACGTCGTCGGCGCTGTCGAGCAGCGCGACCCCCGGGTGGTCGCCGGCCGCCTCGGCGCGGCGGCCGGGGTCGCGCGTGACGATCGCCGCGAGCTCGAGGTCGTCGGCGGCCGCGATCAGCGGGGCGTGGAAGGCGCGGCCGCCCAGCCCGAAGCCGAGCAGCGCGACGCGGAGGGGGCGCCGGGCGGCCACGTCAGTCCCCCAGGAAGCCCGCGCGCTCGGCGTCGGTCATCTCGCGCGCGGCGCGGGTGTCCATGTCGAAGGCGACGATGACCGAGGAGCCCTCGGCGCAGAGCGTCCCGTCCAGGAGGCGCACCTCGTTCTGGAAGGTCACGCTCTTGCTCCCCACCCGGACGATGCGGGCGGTCACGTCGACCTGCTCGGCGTCGCGGCGGATCTCCCGGCGGTGGTCGAGGTCGGTGTGGGCGAGCACCCAGCCGCCCTTGGAGTCCGCACCGGGCAGCCGCCCGAGCAGCGCGGTGCGGGCCTCCTCGGTCAGCTCGTGGTAGATCGACTGGTTGACGTGGCCGAGCATGTCGACATCGCGCCAGCGCAGGCCGAGGCGGACGGTGGCCTCGGGCGGGTTCTCGGGGGTGCTCACGCGGGCGGAGGCTAGTGCGGGCCTACCCGAGGCGGCGATCCGCCTCGTCGATGCGCTCGTCGTTGATCGACGCCCACCGCTCGGCCATCAGCCCGTCGGGGGCGAAGACCCAGTTCTCGTTGCCGTGCGAGCGCCACCACTGGCCGTGCGCGTCGCGGCTCTCGTAGACGAAGCGCACGGCGATGCGGTCGTCCGTGAAGGCGAAGAGCTCCTTGCGCAGGACGTAGTCGAGCTCGCGCTCCCACTTGGCCCGCAGGAACGCGCGGACCTCCTCACGGCCGGTGACGAACTCGTCGCGGTTGCGCCACGTCGTGTCCTCGGTGTAGGAGAGCGCGCAACGGTCGGGGTCCCGGGAGTTCCACGCGTCCTGGGCGGCCTGGACCTTCTTGGCCGCCGTCTCGGCGGTGAAGGGCGGGCGGATGTCCGTGGGCTTGGGCATGGCCGCAGGCCTACCCCGCCACGGCCAGGGGCGTGCCACCCAGGCCGGCGTCGCGGGCGACGGCGGCGGCCTCGCCGCGCGAGGAGACCCCGAGCTTGGCCAGGACGTTGGCCACGTGGAACTTCACGGTGTTCTCGGAGATCTGCAGCTCCGCGGCGACCTGGCGGTTGCGCTGCCCGCGGGCCAGGAGCCCGAGCACGTCGAGCTCGCGCGGGTTGAGCTCGGCCAGCGGCGAGCCCTCGATCTGGTAGGCCGCGGTGGCGACGCCGAAGCGGAAGCCCGG
>CAXUES010000071.1:7638-10922 GCA_964250185.1 uncultured Solirubrobacteraceae bacterium
GGCGAGCCCTCGGCGGGCGCGGCGGCCGCGCCGAGCGGCAGCCGGGCGAGCACCCGGGTGCCCCAGCCCTCGGGGCTCTCGAGCTCGAAGCTGCCCTCGAGCACCCGGGCGCGCTCCTCCAGCGAGCGCAAGGCCAGGGCGCGGCCGTCGAGGCCGCCGGGCCCGTCGTCGCGCACGCTGACGCGCAGGTCGCCGTCGAGCTCCCATTCCACGCGGACCCGGCCGACCTCCTCCTGCTCCAGCAGCGTGAGGACCGCGCCGCGCACGATCGCGCGGGCGGCCTGGGCCACGGGGCCGGGGAGCGCGCCCGTGCCCTTCGGCGTGGCGAGCTCGAGCTCGGCGGTGCTGTAGCGGGTGAGCGGCGCGAGCTGCTCGCGCAGGCGGGCGAAGGCGCCCGCGAGGTCCTCCTCGGCCAGCGCGCGCTCGCGCACCCCGGAGGTGCGCAGCTCGACGAGCGCCGAGGCGGCGATGTCGGTGGCCGCGCGGCGGGCGGCGCGGTCGTCGAGGTCGCGGGCGCGGAGGGTCCCGAGGATCCCCGAGAGCGTCGCGCCATGGGCGTCGACGAGCTCGGCCGACACGCGGGAGCGCTCCGCCGCCGCGACGCGCGAGACGTCGAGGTCGCGCGGGAGCGCGTCGTCGATGACCCGCTCGAGCTGCTCGCCGACCAGCGACCACAGCCGCGTGGCCACCGCGGCGGCCTCGGCCGTCGGAGCCGGGGCGTCCTCCTCGAGCACGACGACCATCAGCGCGTCGGCTTCGGCGACGACGAGCACGGGGCGCTCCTCGCCGGCGACGGTCGCCCGGCCCGTCCAGGGCTCGGACACGGGGACGGTGCTGGCCAGGTGGGCGAGGTCGGCGCTCGTGATGCGATCGACGACGCCCGGGTCGCCGACCACCGACATCGGGGAGCGCGCGCACTGGCCGCTCAGGACGGCCACGGCGCGGTGGGGGACGAGGTCGTGCAGCACCGCAGACAGGCGCTGGTGGACCTGCTCGGGATCCGAGCCGCCGAGCACCGACCCGACCGCGTCGAGCACCTGGAGGGGATCGGACCAGTCGACGGCGGTCATGCGGCTCATCGTAGCTCCGGGCGGTCGCCATCCGGGTGGGTGCGACCACCCGGACGGACGGGCGGTGTGATGGGTGCCAACGCGCATCCTGTTGACCACGCAACGACCCGGCGCGGCACCCGCCACGCCGCCTCACCCTCGAAGGAGCACCACCACCATGAGCACCCCCGCCACCACCCTCGTCCCCACCGGCACCTGGAACGTCGACCCGGCCCACTCGAGCGTCGAGTTCGAGGTCAAGCACATGGGCATCGCCAAGGTCCGCGGCTCCTTCACCGCGTTCGAGGGCTCCCTCGTCATCGGCGACGACCTCGGCTCCGCCACGATCACCGGCTCGGCCGACGTCGCCACGGTGGACACCAAGGAGACCGCGCGCGACCAGCACCTGCGCTCCGCCGACTTCTTCGACGTCGACAACCACCCGAAGATCACGTTCACCTCGACGCGCATCGAGCAGGTCGACGAGGAGACCTTCGCGGTCACGGGCGACTTCACCCTGCACGGCGTCACGAACGAGCTGACCCTCACCGCGGTCGTGGAGAACACCGACGACCTCGACCCGTGGGGCAACACGCGCGTCGGCCTGGAGGCCACCGGCACGATCTCCCGCGGCGACTACGGCATGAAGTTCAACCAGGCGCTCGGCTCCGGGAACCTGATGGTCTCCGACAAGGTCAAGCTCATCATCAACGTCTCGGCCGTCAAGGCCGCCTAGCACCGCCGCACCCGAGAGCCAGGAGGCCCGCCCCATGTCGTCACCCAGCCAGACCGCCGACGTGGACGCGGGCCGCCTCCCGGCGGCGACGCGCCTCGGTCCCACCGAGCTCGTCGTCGCCGACCTCGAGCGCAGCCTCGCCTTCTACGGCGGGCCGCTCGGGCTCCAGCTCGTGGCTCGCGAGGGTCCGCGGGCCCTCGTGGGGACCGGCGGCGAGGCCGTCCTCGCCCTGCGCGAGGAGGTCGGCGCCCGCCCCGCGGGCCGCCACGCCGGGCTCTACCACGTCGCGCTGCTCCACCCCTCCCGCCTCGAGCTCGCCCGCGCCGCCCGGCGCCTGGCCGAGTCGCGGACGCCGATCCAGGGCGCCTCGGACCACGGCACGCACGAGGCGATCTACCTCGGCGACCCGGACGGCAACGGCCTCGAGCTCGCCGCGGACCGCCCGCCGGCCGAGTGGCCGGACATCCACGACATCGACGCGATCCGCCCCAACCGGCTCGACGAGCAGTCGCTGCTCGGCCTCGTGGCCGGTGAGGAGTCGATGGCGCAGGCCGGCGCCGGGCTCGTCGTCGGCCACCTGCACCTCCACGTCAACGACCTCGCCGCGGCGACGGCGTTCTGGACCGACGTGGTCGGCTTCGACATCGTCTTCTCGCTCGACGTCGCCACGTTCGTGGCCGCGGGCGGCTACCACCACCACGTCGGGCTGAACACCTGGCGCGGCGTCGGGATCCCCGACGCGCCGGAGCGCGGCGTGGCCGGCATGGCCTTCGGGACGATCGTCGTCCCGACCCGCGCCGACGTCGCGGCCGTCCGCGCGCGGGCCGCGGGGGCGGGCGCCGACGCGACGGACCTCCCCGACGACGCCGGCCTGCGGCTGCGCGACCCCGCGGGCAACGTCGTCCACGTCGTCGCCAGGGCGGACGCGTGAGCGGCGGACCGCAGGGACCCATCGAGCCGGCGGTGCGCGCGCCCCGGCCGATCGACCCCGGCGTGACGATCGGCCACGTCCACCTGCGCACGGCCGACATCGACCGCGTCCGGGACTTCTACGTCGACGTGCTCGGCTTCGACGTCGTCACCGAGGCCCGCGACGTCCCCGGCTGGGGCACCACGGGCGACGTCCTGTTCCTCGCCGCGGGCGGCTACCACCACCACCTCGGCTTCAACACCTGGAAGTCGGCCGGTGGCGCGCCGCAGCCGGACGGCGTGGCGGGCTTGCACCACGTCGCCCTCCGCTACCCGACGCGGGCCGGGCTCGCGGACGCGCTGCGCCGCCTGCAAGGGGTGAATTGGCCGCTGCGCCAGATCGCCGATCACGGCACGCACGAGGCGATCTACATCTCCGACCCGGACGGCAACGACCTCGAACTCTGCTGGGATCGCCCGTTCGACCAGTGGCCGCACGACGAGGCGGGCCACGTCGACATGGGCGGCGGCGAGATCGACCTGGATGATTTGTTGAAGGAGCTGGATTCAGTCGTGAGTCGTGAGTCGTG
>CAXUES010000072.1:0-206 GCA_964250185.1 uncultured Solirubrobacteraceae bacterium
AGCCACAGCAGCCCGGCGAGCAGGGCGGGCGCGAGCGTCAGGCTCGGCACCACGTCCCCCTGCGCGACGCCGGAGACCGCGATCGCCACGGCCATCGTCACGGCGAGCAGCAGCGCCGCGGGCGCCACGAGGCGCCCCCGCAGCAGCAGGACGCCGCCCACGAGCTCGATGACGCCCGCCGCGATGACCCACACGGGCGCGGCGGG
>CAXUES010000072.1:216-10818 GCA_964250185.1 uncultured Solirubrobacteraceae bacterium
GAGGAACTTCGGCAGCGAGGCGACGATGAAGGCGACGCCGAGGACGGCGCGCAGCCGGGGGTGGCCCACTAGTGGTGGAAGCTCGTCCGGTCGGCATCCGACGGACCCGCCGCGCCGGCCGACCGCGCGGCGAGGCGCGCGGCCACCGAGCGCAGGTCGCCGACGAGCGCCGCGGCCATGTCGCGCGAGAAGCCGTTGCGCACCACGACCCGCAGGACGGCGAGCTCCTCGAGGCCCGCGGGCATCCGGTAGGCCGGGACGATCCAGCCGTGCGCGCGCAGCGCCTCGGAGACGTCGTAGACGCTCGGCCCGTCGGCGGCGGTCATCTGGAAGGCGACGACGGGGAGCTCCGAGCCGTCGGAGATCGTCGCGTAGGCGTCGGAGGCGTCGAGCTCGCGGGCGATCCACCCCGCGGTGTCGCGGCAGGCCTGCTGCACCTCGACGTAGCCCTCGAAGCCCAGGCGCAGGAACTGGTGGTACTGGACGACGACCTGCGCTCCCGGCCGCGAGAAGTTCAGCGCGAAGGTCGGCATGTCGCCGCCGAGGTAGTCCACGTGGAAGACGAGCTCCTCGGGGAGCGCCTCCTGCGTGCGCCACAGCGCCCAGCCCAGCCCGGGCGCCACCAGGCCGAACTTGTGGCCCGAGGCGTTGATCGACTGCACGCGCGGCAGGCGGAAGTCCCACGTCAGGTCGGGGTCCAGGAACGGCGCGATGAAGCCGCCCGAGGCGGCGTCGACGTGGAGCGGCACGTCGAGGCCGGTGCGCTCCTGGAGCGCGTCGAGCGCCGCGGCCATGCCCGCGATGTCCTCGTAGGTGCCGTCGAAGGTCGAGCCGAGGATGCCGACCACGCCGATGGTGCGCTCGTCGCAGTGGGCGGCCGCGCCCTCCGGCGTCAGGTGCGTGTGCTCGGCCGAGACGTCGACCAGGCGGGGCTCGACGTCCCAGTAGCGGCAGAACTTCTCCCAGCACACCTGGACGTTGGCCCCCATGACGAGGTTCGGCCGGTCGGCGGGCTGCCCCGCGGCCTCGCGCCGCGCGCGCCAGCGCCACTTCAGCGCCATGCCCGCGAGCATGCACGCCTCCGAGGAGCCCGTGGTGGAGCAGCCCGTCGCGGTGCCCTCGCCGGCGCCCGGGGCGTGCCAGAGGTCGGCGAGCACGTTGACGCAGCGCCGCTCGAGCTCCGCCGTCCGGGGGTACTCGTCCTTGTCGACGATGTTCTTGTCCGCGCTGCTGGCGAGCAGCGCGCGGGCCTCGGGCTCCATCCAGGTCGTCACGAACGTGGCGAGGTTCAGCCGCGACTGCCCGTCGAGCAGCAGCTCGTCACGGACGACCTCCGCGGCGGTGTCGGCCGGCATGCCGCGCGCGGGCAGGCGGTGGCGGGGCAGCTCGGCCGTGGCCGCCGCCCGGGCGAACTGCGGACGCAGCACGATCGTGTCGTCGTGGTCGTCGTGGTCGTCGTCGTCGGGCCGGGCGTGCGGGTGGAGGGCCATGGTCGGAGGGTGCCCCGGCTGGGTACTTGCGGAGCATGGCCAACACTGACGAGACCAAGGGCAAGCTCAAGGAGGCCGCTGGGGACCTCACGGACAACAAGGACCTCAAGAACGAGGGCAAGGCCGACAAGGGCACCGGGAAGCTCAAGGACGGCATCGATTCGGTGAAGGACAAGCTCACCGGCAAGTAGTCCACGAGGGGGCCCGCCACTGCGGGCCCCTCCTCGCTCAGGCCCCGGCGTACCCGTCCTGGCGCCAGGCCTCGTAGACCGCGATGGCCGCCGCGTTGCCGAGGTTGAGCGAGCGCCGTCCCGGCAGCATCGGGATGCGCAGCCGGTCGGTCACGTGCGGGTCCTCCAGCACCTCGGCGGGCAGGCCGTCGGGCTCGGGGCCGAAGAGCAGCACGTCGCCCTCGCCGTAGGCCACGTCGGCGAAGGAGCGCGTGGCGTGCGAGGTGAACGCGTAGGTCGGCGCGGCGCCGAGCGCCTCCCAGCAGGCCTCCAGCGAGGCGTGCACCCGCAGGTCGGCGAGGTCGTGGTAGTCCAGCCCGGCGCGGCGCAGCTGGGCGTCGGAGAGATCGAAGCCCAGCGGCTCGACGAGGTGCAGCTCGCAGCCCGTGATCGCCGACAGGCGGATCGCGTTGCCCGTGTTGGGCGGGATGCGGGGTTCGAAGAAGACGACGCGGACCACCCGCCCAGCATGGCGGAGCGCATCGCCCGGGCGCGCTCCCGGAGAACCCGTCGGTTCTTGACCTGGCGTCGAGGGCGTTGGTACTCCCGTCTCCCCCACCGCCTCAGGAGGCCGCATGTCCGACCCGCTCTTCCGGCTCATCTACCGCAGCCATGACCTCGTCCCCGAGCCGCAGCGCGCCACGGCGCTCGGCGAGCTCTTCACCACCGCCCGTCGCAACAACAAGCGCCTGGACATCACGGGGGCGCTCATGGTCCAGGGCGACGCGTTCGTGCAGGCGCTGGAGGGGGACGAGGGGGCCGTGCGCGCGCTGTACGCGACCATCAGCGCCGACGAGCGCCACGACAGCGTGACCGTGCTGGAGGAGCGCGCGATCCCCGCCCGCACCTTCGGGCGCTGGGCGATGGCCGAGGTCAGCGACGCGGGCCGCCCCGACCTCCGCCTGGTCAGCAACGCGCGCGCCGGCGTCATCGTCGGGGCGGGCCAGGACCCCTCGATCTCCCCGGAGCAGGAGGAGGTCCTCGCCACGATGCGCGCGTCGCTGGCCGCGCAGGGCGCCGAGCGCTGACCTGCCCGCCTCAGCGCGAGCGCACGAGGGGCGACTGGTAGATCGTGCGCACCACGTCGCCGTCGAGCCAGCGCGTGAGGCGCTCGGCCGCCGTGGCCAGCGGGCCGACGGCGGCCGCCGGGAGCCTCCCGGCGGGGACGACGACGACCGTGCCGTCGTCCTCCTGCGCCCAGCCGCCGACCACGCGTCCGTCCCACCACGCCGTGGGACCCGCGTTGCCGTTGCGGTCGAAGAGCGCCGCGGCGTGGGCGCCGAGGTAGAAGCCGCGCTCCCGCCAGCCCATGGTCGTCGGGTCCAGCGCGGGCAGCAGCGCCGCCCACGGCTCGGGTGCGGGCTCCGTCGCCGTGTCGTCGGGGTGCAACCAGGCCGCGGTGCCGTCCTCGAGCTGCGCGGGGGTCGCGCCAACTTCGGCGAGCGCGCGGCGCACGGCGGCCTTCGTCGCGCCGAGCCACCAGACGAGGTCGGCCTCGGTGCCCGGGCCGAAGCGCGCGAGCCACGCCGCGACGAGCTCGGCGTAGCCCGCGGCCGCGTCGAGCGCCGCCGGCGCGGCGCCCAGCCAGTCCTCCGCGGCCGTCCACCGCGGCCGCGGGACCTTCCAGCCCGCGTCGTTGTGGCCGCGCACGACCTCGCCGCCGGCGGCCAGCGCGGCGAGCAGCTGCGAGGCGACGAGCACCTCCCCGCCGTAGGCCTTGCCGGGCGAGCGGGTCAGGCGCAGGCCGAGCGCCGGGATGTCGGCGCGCAGCTGCGCCGCGCCGGCGGGCGCCTCTCGCACGCGCTCGAGCACCGCGGCGCCCGTGTCGCGCACCCACGCCGCGCCGTCGGAGGCCAGCCCGGCCGCCTCGACCTCCTTGGCCAGCCGCGCGGTGAGCTGCGCGGCCACCCGGGCCGAGGCGGAGCCGCGCACCGCCGGCAGCAGGTCGCGCGGGAAGGCGAAGACCGTCCGGCGCATCGCGAGCTGGCGGACCACGGTGCGGTCCTCGTAGAGCGCCCGGTCGACGTCGTCGCGCGAGGCGCCGCTCCGCGCGAACGCCGCGAGGTGGACGCTGGCGGGCTCCGTCGCGTGCAGGCAGACCACCGCCCGCGCCGCGTCCTCGACGGAGGCGACGGGCTGGGCGAGGGCGTGGCGGAGGCCGAGCCGGGCCCGCCGCTCGTCGTCGGAGATCGTGCGCACGCCGACATGGTGGCGGCGTCGCGCCTATGGCGTGGGGCGCGCCGCGGCCTCGCCGGCGTACCAGGCGAAGCGGTCCCGGCCCGACGCCTTGGCGTCGTACATCGCCTGATCGGCCCGGACCAGGATCTCATCGGCCGTGAGCTCGCCCTCGAAGGCAGCCAGGCCGATCGAGGCCGTCACCCGGCCGCGGGGCAGCTCGCCGAGCCCGGCCGTCTGCTCGCGGATGCCCTCCAGGAGCTTGCGGGCGACCACGGCGCCCTGGGGCACCGTCTCGCCGGGCAGGATCACCGCGAACTCGTCGCCGCCCATCCGCGCGACGACGTCGGTCTCGCGCAGGCAGCGGCCCAGGACGCCGGCTACCCCGGCGATCAGCGCGTCGCCCGCGGCGTGGCCCAGCGTGTCGTTGACGTGCTTGAAGCCGTCGAGGTCGAGCACGGCCAGCGTCCCGCCGCCGTAGCGCCGGGTGCGCGCGAGCTGCAGCCCGAGCTCGCGCTCCAGGCCGCGGCGGTTGAGCAGGCCGGTCAGCGGATCGTGGTCGGCCATGTGCTCCAGGCGCTGCTCGTAGGTCCGCCGCTCGCTGACGTCCTGGATCTGGATGAGCACGTGCGCGGGCGCGCCCTGCTCGTCGCGGATGAGCGCGATGCGCGACGTGGCCCAGATGGTGCGGCCGTCCGCGTGGCGGATGCGGTGGTCCACCGTGGCGGCGTCCTCTGCGACGCCGACGCCGGCGAAGCGGGCCCGGACCTCGGCGAGGTCGTCGGGGTGGACGATGGCGAAGCGCTCCATGGCCAGCAGCTCGTCGGCGGTGTAGCCGCTCATCGTGCACAGCGCCTGGTTGACCTTCGCCGCCCCCGTCACCAGGTCGAGGTCGACGATGCCGACCGGCGCCTGCTCGAAGGCCACGCGGAACTGCCGGTCGGCGGCGCGGCGCCCCTCCTCGGCGAGCCGGTGCTCGGTGACGTCGCGCGAGACGATGATGACCCCTTCCACCTCGCCCTGCGCGTTGCGCAGGGGACCCGTGTGGTTCTCGCGGTAGGAGGTGTCGCGCGGGGACAGGTACGCGATGGTGCTCTCGATGCCGGTGAGCGCGTCGCGCATGGCCGGCCCGAGGAGCGCCTCGGTCTCGGCGTTGGCGAACTCGCCGAGGGTGCGCCCAGCGCACGCCGTGGTGTTGAGCTGCTCGTTGGTCGCCTCGCCCTCCATGAAGACGCAGCGCAGGTCCTGGTCGTAGAGGCCGATGAGGATGCCGGGCAGGTGGTTGATCGTCTGGCGGTAGCGGCGTTCGGTGCGCCCGAGCGCCTCCTCGGCCTCGCGACGCTCGTGGACGTCGAGCGTGGTGGCCAGGTAGCCGGCCGGCTCGTCGCCGCCGCCGGCCTCCCGGACCGTCCCGGTCCACGCCCAGCGCCAGCTCCCGTCGGGCGCCAGGATGCGGAACTCGCCCTCGTAGGACCCGCCGCCCGCCATGGCGGCCCGCCAGTCCTCGACGACGCGGTCGCGGTCGTCGGAGTGGATCCGCGAGAGCCAGTCGAGGCCCTCGAGGTCCTGCTCGGGCGCCAGGTGCCACAGCCGGCGGAAGCGATCGTTGACGTAGCTCCAGGACCCCGCGGCGTCCAGGCGCACGATGCCCGCGGGGACCGCGGACATCAGCGAGCGGTGGCGGCGGGCCTCGACCTCGGCGGCGCGCTCGGCGGCGCGCTGCTCGGTCACGTCGATCATCGTCGCCAGGTAGCCGGTGCTCCGGCCGTCGTCGCCGGTCTGCATGCTGCCCCGCATCGCGACGACGCGGAGCTCCCCGTCCGGACGCACGACGCGCACCTCGCGCGCGTACGCCTCCCCCGTGCGCACGGTGTGCTCCATCGCCTCGACCACCGCAGCCTGGTCGTCGGGGTGGAAGAGCGCGGCCGAGATGTCCGACGCGGTGGTGCCCGGGGGCAGCCCGGCGATCTCGAGCAGCATGCGGTTGACGAAGGTCAGGCGGCCGGCGGCGTCGCGGCGGGCGATGCCGATCGGGATCGACATGGCCAGCTCGCGGTGGTCCGCCTCGCTGGCCGCGGTGGCCTGCTCGGCCGTGCGCCGCGCGGTGACATCGGTGACGATGCCCTGCCACCCGTGGATGCGGCCCTCGGCGTCGTGGTGGGTGTGGGTGCGCAGCCCGACCCAGCGCTCCTCGCCGTCCGGGCGCAGGAGCCGGTGCTCCAGGTGGCCCGGGTCGGCGCCCGCCGCCTGCGCGGTGGTGCGCTCGAGCACGCGGGCGCGGTCCTCCGGGTGGATCGCCGCCGTCCACGCCTCCTGCATGTGGTGGGCGGACCCCGGCTCGGCGCCGAGGACGTCCGCGAGGTGCTGGTTGGCGTAGAGCCACGCGCCGTCGGCCGCGACGCGGAAGATGCCGACCGGCATGAGGTCGGTCAGGCGGTGCAGCTCCGCCGTGCGCTCGCGCAGCGCTGCCGCCACGTGCGCGCGGGCCGCCACGAGCAGCACCGCCCCGCCGAGGATGACGATGGCGCCGAGGCGGTGGCGGTCCAGCGCCACGAGCAGGACGCCGAGCGCGATGACCACGAGCGTCGCGACGGTGACCGCCGGATGGCCGATGGCCCGGGACGCCCTGCGGGTGGTGGCGCCGGCGCCCATCCGGGTCCATCGGCAGCGCGCGGCGCCGAGGTGAGCGCAGTCAGCGCACGAGGCGCCGGACCGCCTTCCGCGCGCCGAGGAGCGCCACCCCGCCGGCGGCCACCCACGGCCCCGCGACGATCACCGGATCGAGCAGCTGGTGGCGCCGGTCGGAGCGGCCGCTGCGCGCCGTGCCCTCGGCGGACAGCTCGGAGAGCACGCCGGTCTCGGTGACGGGGTTGTCGGGGTGCAGCGTGGCGAGGGAGCGCACGTGGGCGCCCCAGGCCTCGACCCGATCGCCCACCACCAGCAGGGCCCAGTGCCCGAGGCGCGCCTCGCTGTAGCGGCGGTAGGCCAGCCGGCGGATGGCCCCGGACGCGCCGTGCAGCGGCTGCGCGGTGCCGAACACCGGCGTGACGAAGGCGTGCTCGATGGAGCGCTCGCGCCCCTCGGCCCCGGGCTGGCGGTCGGGGAAGCGCCAGTGCGCGCCCGTGGCCTCCGGGGCGTACTTGAGCTTGGGGTGCGACGGGCGGTCGGCCGGGTCGAGATCCACCCCCCAGCCCGGGATCCGCGCCCGCAGCTGCTCGGGGCTCTCGCGCATCCGCGGCTCGTCGGGGACGTAGGCGATGGGGAGGTCGTCGGCGCTGCTCGTGTCGGGCATGGTCAGCTCCCCTAGGACGCGCTGGGCAGGATGAGCGGCTTGATGCAGCCGTCGAGCTTGGCCGAGAACAGGTGGTAGGCCTCGGAGATGTGCTCCAACGGGATCCGGTGGGTGACCATGTCCCGTGGCGTGAGGTGGCCGTTGCGGACGTGCTCGAACATCCGCGGCCACTGCCGCTTGACCGGCGTCTGGTTCATCCGCAGCGTCAGGCCCTTGTTCAGCGCGTCGCCGAACTTCACCGCGGCCGGGATCGGCCCGTAGGCGCCCACCACCGCGACCGTGCCGCCCTTGCGCACCCCGTCGATCGCCCAGTTCAGCGCGACGGGTGACCCGCCCTGGAGCTTGAGCTTCGCGCCCGTCACGTGCATGAGGCAGCTGCCGTCGGCCTCGGCGCCCACCGCCTCGATGACCACGTCGGCGCCGAGGTAGTCGGTCTGCTTCTTGAGCTCGACGACGATGTCGTCGTGCTCGTCGTAGTCCAGCGTCTCGGCGTGGGCCATGGTGCGCGCCTTCGCCAGGCGCTCGGCGATGTGGTCGACGACGATCACCCGGCCGGCGCCCATGAGCCAGGCGGACTGAGCAGCGATGAGGCCCACGGGGCCCGCGCCGAGGACGACCACCGTGTCGCCCTCGCTGATCTCGCCGAGCTGCGCGCCGAAGTACCCCGTGGCCGCGGCGTCGGTGAGCAGCACGGCGTCCTCGTCGTGCATCCAGTCGGGGATCTTCACGGGGCCCACGTCGGCGAAGGGCACCCGCACGTACTCCGCCTGGCCGCCGTCGTAGCCGCCCGTGGTGTGCGAGTAGCCGTAGATCCCGCCCACCGCGGTGGCGTTCGGGTTGACGTTGTGGCAGTTGCTGTACAGGCCCCGGGCGCAGAACCAGCAGCTGCCGCAGAAGATGTTGAACGGCACCATCACCCGGTCGCCGACCTGCAGGTGCTCGACCGAGGGCCCGATCTCGTCGACCACGCCGATGAACTCGTGGCCGAAGGTGTGCCCGATGCGGGTGTCCGGCATGAGGCCGTGGTAGAGGTGGAGGTCGGAGCCGCAGATC
Organism: uncultured Solirubrobacteraceae bacterium; assembly: GCA_964250185.1. Lineage (GTDB taxonomy): Bacteria > Actinomycetota > Thermoleophilia > Solirubrobacterales > Solirubrobacteraceae > Paraconexibacter. The sequence goes on from CAXUES010000072.1 coordinate 8,457, forward strand.
GCCGCGAGCTGCACCCGGACGATCGCGTCGTTGGGGTGCTCTATGCGGGGCCGGTCCTTCTCCTCGACTCGCAGCTTGTACGGGCCGCGGTACGTCATCGCGCGCATGGTGCCTCCTGGGGGCCGGGACGGGCTGTCGGGCTTCTCCGACGGCGCGCAGGCGAAACGGCCGAGGGTCAGGCAGCGACCGTTGGCGTTCCGGAACAACGAAGGGCCCTGCTGAGAGGGCCCTTCGATGCATCGGGGAGACAGGATTTGAACCTGCGACCGCCCGGCCCCCAGCTGCCCAGCACGAGCTACGGGTGGACACGGCACGAGCGTTCATGGGCCTTTCGGCACTTTTCGGCACGTCTTGGCACCGCCCGCCACGGCAGAAGTGATGCCAAGAACGATGCCAAGCCTCAGCCGTAGTTGAGCGTGAAGGTCACGACCGCGTTGCCCTTGCGGCAGACGCTGTTCCCGTCGCAGGCCCACCCCGCCGGGAGGTTCGCGTCACCGAGCCCGACCTGCTGACCCCCCCACTCCTTCGTGACCTTCTGCGCAGTGGCGCAGTCGGTGTTCTCGTGCTTGTCAACGCCCAAGGACTTGGCGCTCGAACCCGCCGGGAGCGTCACCGGGGCGCATGAGTCTCCGACGCTCTTACCGGCCGAAGCGTCGCCCCCGCTGTCACTGCCTCCGCAGCCCGCCAGGGCTACAGCGGTCAGCAGAACCGTGAGCGGCTTCCATGCACTGTTCATGCCGTCACGCTAACTGACTGTTCATCGGGAAAGGCCGCCTCAGCCCACTCCGCTTCCCTCTCACCCGGCGCGTAGTCGGCGTAGATCAGCGTCGTCTTGAAGTCGCGGTGACCCATCCACTCCTGGAGCGTCCGCATCGGCACTCCGGCCGCCGCCATGCGCGTGCCGAACGTGTGGCGAAGGTCGTGGAAGCGGACCTGCCTTGACTCGGTGTAAACCCCTGCGCTCCGTGCGGCTGCCCGCCACCGCTTGGAGAGCTTGGACCGGTCGATGGGCCGACCCGTGTGCGGGTGGCAGAACACGAGGTCGTCGTCGCCGGTGTAGGCCGTCGCGCGGCTGAGGGCTTCCAGCTCCTGCGCCACCCGCTTGCGCATGGGCACGGCCCGCTCCCCTCGGCGACTCTTCGGCTTCTGGTACTCGCTGCGGACGTAGGCCTGCCGGACGCGCACCTTCGCCGCCAGCCAGTCGACGTCCCGCCAGCGCAGCCCGGCGAGCTCGCCCTGCCGGAGCCCGGTCATGGCGGCCACCATGTACATGCGTCGCTCGATGGCCCCTAGGTAGTCGTCGGGCGCCGCCCGCACCACGGCCTCCAGCTCCTCCGAGGAGAGGTAGCGGATGTCCCCATCGGTGCTGTCGTGGCTCGCGCGCCGCACTTGCCGCACCGGGTTCACCGCGCAGAGCTCCTCCCGCTGCCCGTACTCGTAGATCGCGTGGAGGAACTTCAAGGCGTTGGCCATGGTCTTGTGGGAGCGGACCATCCCGGTGCCGCCGCCCCCGAGCATGTAGTCGATGAACCGCTTGACCATCGCCCGGTCCACGTCGGTCAAGGTGGCCTCCTTGAAGAACGGCGTCAGGTGGACGCGGAGCATCGACTCGTAGTCGTTGAGCGTCGCGCGCTTGCGGCCCAGCCGCGTCACCTCCGCGATCAAGCCCTTGCCCGCCTCGATGACCGTCGTGTCCGTGGCGGGCAGGTCGGCGGGGGCGGGCTCGTGCTCGGCCATCAGCCGGGCGAGCTCGCGGTTGGCGTCGGTCTCGGTCATGCCGTTGCGGCTGCCCTTCTTGCGCACCGGGCCGATGCGCCGCTTGATGATCTTGCCGTCGGTGCGCCACTGCCCCACCCACACGTCACCGCCGACATTCGTGCGCTTGGTCAGGCTGCCCGTACCGTGCGCACGCTTCATCGGGCCACCTGCCCGCAGGCGTCCACGAGCTTGCCGCTAGGCAACAGGGCGGCCAGCGGCCACCGCAGCACGGCCAGCATCGCGCCGGGCATCTCAGCGTCCTCCTCCGTGTCCCTGTGGTCGTCGTGGGCGTCGCACAACGGCAGGCCATAGCCGCCGCCGTTGGCGCTGAACTTCCAGCCGCTGGCGTCGCGCCACGCCTTCCAGTGGGTCGCCGGCTCCTGGCACTCCCAGCAGCGCGGGGTGGTGCTGGCGGTGGGGTCGGGCGTAACCTGGGTGTGCATCGAGAGTTCTCCTCGGTGTCGCGCCCCGGGCTGTTACAGCAGCGCCGGGGCATCTTGTGTGATTGGTACATCACACATGAAACCACCCGGCCGAGCGATGCCGCAAGCCGGGTCAAACGGCCGAGCGTTGTAGGACCGCACGGAGGCTCGGAACACGGGTC
>CAXUES010000073.1:0-9687 GCA_964250185.1 uncultured Solirubrobacteraceae bacterium
GACAGGTGGGCCGGGTCGTTACTACGTCGAGATGACCGACGATTGCGCCGGCGACGCCTATCAGCTGCAGGTTGGCCCGAGCGAGGCGATCACCAACGTGCCCCCAGCGACGGACGAGCCACCAACCCCGAACACGGCGACGACCGACGACCTCAACGGCGACATCGCGCATGCCTTCGGGCCGCTTGCCGCGCGGACGGCCTACGCGGGTGACTTCTCGACGGCGAACGACCGCGATTGGTTCGTGTTCTACGTCAACGGGGCCAAGCAGACCCAGGTGAGCGCCACCAAGGTGGGCGCCGGCTGCAGCACGAGCGTCCGTGGCGTGGTCCTCGATCAGAACGGCAACCTGGTCAACGACAGCTCGGGGGCCATCTTGACTCCGGGCAGTGATTCGACCGACGTCTTCCGCTTCACGACAGGTGGGCCGGGTCGTTACTACGTCGAGATGACCGACGATTGCGCCGGCGACCCCTACCAGCTCCGTGTCGGTCCGCCGGAGGCCATCACCACCGATCCGGCGCTGTCGGGAGCGGGGGCAACTGCGTCGTCGAACCCGCTGCCGGAGCCGAACGACTCGCAGCAGCAAGCCGGCGTTCCGCTGGAGGGGGGTGTCAACTACTCGGGGTCGATCGACAGCGTGAACGACATCGATGAGGCGACGTTCGTCGTCAAGAGCGGGGCGCAGGTCGATGTGGCGATCACGAAGGTCGGAGACGGCTGCAGCGATGCGATCACCGTCCAGCTGCTCGACGGTTCTGGTGATGAACAGCAGCGTGTGGCGCCGCAGCGCGACCAGACCGCCCACTTCCAGTTCACGTCGGATGATGCGGCGCAGTACTACCTCCGCGTGTCCGGCAGCTGCTCGGGCGATCCCTATCAGCTGCGCGTCGATCCGTCCGACGCCCTGCTCCCGGCTCTGCCGCCGCCGCCGCCGGTGCCCGCGCCGACGATGACGACCGCGCCGGCGATGACGACCACCACGCCACCGGCATCTTCGACTCCGCCCGTCGCAGCAGTGGTGCTGCCGCCAGCGGGTCCGGCGCCGGCGGCGCTCCTCACTCTAAGTCCCTCGGTGACCGCCGGACCGTTGCGCTCGGTCCTGCGGGGGGTGCTCCGGGTGACCCCCGGATGTTCCATCGCCTGCTCGGTGTCGGTGAAGGTCCGCATCGCCGCTTCGACGGCGCGGAAGCACAAGCTCCTCAAGCGGTCGAGCCGGGCGACGACGTACGCGATCGGCACGGCGAGCGCGACGGCCGTCGGGCCGTCGCAGCAGGTCCCGGTGCCGATCACTCCGAAGGCTCGTCACGCCCTCCGGAACGTCAAGCGGTTGAAGGTCACCGTGGTGATCACGGCCAAGGACGCCGCGAGCCGTCTGACGCGTGCCACCGCGGTGGTGCTCGCTCGCTGACCACAGGGAGCGGGCGGGAGGCAGTGCTGTGCGTCGGGCGCAGGCGCCGACCTCCGAGCGGCGAACGACACGCCTGATGCCCGGGATCGGCGAGCTGCGCGAGGGCCTGCTGCACGCGGCGATCAAGGACGGCCTCGCGCGGCCCGGCGACCGCGCCGAGCTGCGCGTGGAGCGCTTCGTCATCGACCTCGTGCGGGCCGACGGCGAGCTCGTGGAGATCCAGACGGGCGGCTTCGGCCCGCTCGGCCCCAAGCTCGACGCGCTCCTGGACGGCCACCGCATGCGCATCGTCCACCCGGTGACCGCGCGCCGGCGGATCGTCCGCGTGGACGCCGACGGCGTCGTGCTGTCCGCCCGGCGCTCCCCGCGCCAGGGGACGGCGCTGGACGTCTTCGACCGGCTCGTGGCCTTCCCCTCGCTGCTGGCCCACCCGCACCTGACGGTGGAGGTGCTGCTCTGCGAGGAGGACCACGTGCGCGCGCCCGAGGCGGGCCGGTCGCGCTCGGGCCGGCGGCGCCGCGATCCCGGCGAGCGGCGCCTGGTCGACGTCGTGGACCGGGTGGAGCTGCGGGGCCCCGACGACGTCCGCGCGCTCCTGCCCGCGGAGCTGGCGGCGGCGCCGTTCACCACGCGCGAGCTCGGGAGCGCGCTGGGCGTCCCGGTGGTCCTCGCCCAGCGCGTGGCCTACTGCCTGCGGGCCCTGGAGCTCACGCGCGACGCGGGCAAGCGCGGCCGCGCCCCGCTGCACGTCCTCGCTTGACAGCGCGTCGGCCGCGCCGGGAGGCTCGCAGGCATGGCCTCCCACGACTACGTCATCGTCGGTGCCGGCTCGGCGGGCTGCGTGCTCGCCAACCGGCTCACGGAGGACCCGGACGTCTCCGTCCTGCTCCTGGAGGCCGGCGGCGCCGACACGGCGGACTTCATCCACATCCCCGCGGCGTTCAACGCGCTGTTCCGCTCGCGCAACGACTGGGACTACACCACCGCCTTCGAGCACGGCGCCGACGGCCGGCGGGTGTACCTGCCGCGCGGCAAGGGCCTGGGCGGCTCCTCGTCGATCAACGCGATGATCTACATCCGCGGCAACCGCGCCGACTGGGACGAGTGGGCCGCGGAGGGCTGCGACGGCTGGACGTGGGAGGCGATCGAGCCCTACTACCGCCTGGCGGAGGGCAACACCCGGGGCGCCGACGACGTGCACGGCGCCGACGGGCCGCTGACGGTCTCCGACCCGCCCTTCCAGCCGCAGCTCGCGCAGGAGTTCGTCGCGGCGGCCGAGGCGGCCGGCCATCCGCGCACCGACGACTTCAACGGCCCCGAGCAGGACGGCGTCGGCTTCTACCAGACGACCACGCGCGACGGGAAGCGCTGCTCGGCGGCCGTCGCCTACCTCCATCCCGTGATGGACCGCCCGAACCTCGAGGTGGTCACGGGCGTCCACGTGGGCCGCGTGCTCTTCGAGGGCACGCGCGCCGTCGGCGTCGCCGGGGAGCGCTTCGACGAGCCCTTCGAGGCGCGCGCCGACCGGGAGGTGCTCGTCTGCGGCGGCACCTACAACACGCCGCAGCTGCTCACGCTCTCGGGCCTCGGCCGCCCGGAGGAGCTCGAGCTCCTGCAGGTGCCGCTCGTCCGCGAGCTCACCGGCGTCGGGCTGAACCTCTCCGACCACCCGACGGTCGGCGCGACGTGGCTCACCGCGGAGGGCACGTCGCTCAAGGACGCGCTCACCGAGGAGAACCTCGCCGCGTGGGCGGTCGGCGAAGGCCCGCTGACCTCCAACGGCGCCTCGGCCGGCGGCTTCCTGCGCGTGGGTGCCGAGGACCGCGGCGTCCCCGACGTGCAGCTGCACATGGTCTCGGCGATGTTCGAGCAGGAGGGCCTCGTGCCGCCGCCGGCCGACGGGTTCACGCTCTCGGTCTGCCTGCTGCGCCCGCGGGCACGCGGCCAGGTCGTCGTCACGTCGCCCGACCCGCAGACCAAGCCGTACATCGACCACCAGTACCTGCAGGACCCCGAGGACGTCGCCGTCCTGCGCGAGGGGATGCGGGCGGTGCTCGACATCGCCCGCCAGTCGCCGCTGGCCGACGGCATCCAGGCCGGCCACCTGCTGCCCGACGGCGAGACCGACGAGGACATCGAGCGCCACGTGCGGCACACGATGCAGACGATCTACCACCCCGTCGGCACGTCGAAGATGGGGCCGGCGTCGGACCCGATGGCGGTCGTGGACGCGGACTGCCGCGTGCACGGCGTCGAGGGACTGCGCGTGGTCGACGCGAGCGTCTTCCCGAGCACGCCGCGCGGGAACACCAACGCGCCGACGATCGCGCTGGCCGAGCGCGCCGCGGACCTCATCCGCGGGCGCCCGGCGGCCGTCGCCGGGGCCGCGGCGGCGCGGCCGGCGGCGACGGTGCCCGCCGCGCCCCTGGCGTAGCTACGGGCGCCGCAGCGTGCCGCCCAGGCGGCGGGTGGCGGTGGCCGCGCCCACGCGCGCGGTCACCGTCACGGCGATCCGCACGGAGGTGCGCCGGGCGAGGCGGGCGCGCGCCCCGGCGCTCAGGCGGGCGGTGACCGTGGCGCCGGGAGCGACGGCCGTCCGCGTGGCCACGGCGAGCGTCCGGCCGCCCGAGCGCACGACGAGGCGCAGCGCGCAGCGCGTGGAGCAGCCCGGCCGGACCGCGAGGCCACGCGCGCGGACACGGGCGAGGCCGGTGGAGGCGAGGGTCGGGCGCAGTGCGAAGGCCGCGGGCGGGGGACCCACCGGCGCGGGCGCAGCGGGCGCCGGCGCCGCGGGCGCGGCGGGGGGCAGCGGCGTCGGGGGCGCGGTGGTCACCGGGGTGGTCGCGGTCGTCGTCGGGACGGTCGCCGACGGCGAGGTCGGCGTCGTCGTGGGCGTCGTGGCGTCGGTGGGGGTGGTCGGGCCCGGGACCGTCACGCCCGGCGAGCCCTCCGCGTGGGCGAGGTCCAGCGCGTCGTAGAAGGTCGACGCGGTCTCCGAGACGAACTGCCCCTGGGCGGAGGACGGCGTGTGGCCCTGGCCCTGGAGCGTGATCAGGCGCGCCGCCACGCCGACCGACTGCAGCGCCGAGGCGGTGTCCACCGACCACTGGTAGGGCACCACGGTGTCCTCGGTGCCGGAGAGCAGGACGCCCGGCGGGTCGTCGGCGGAGGCGCCCGCGCCCCCGGGCAGGCCGCCGGAGAAGGAGGAGAACGCGCCGATCGCCGACGACGGGCCCGGGTTCCCGCTCGTGCCGGGGTCCTCGGAGGTCAGGGCGACGCCCGTGGCCATGATCGCGCCCGCCGAGCTGCCCGCCATCGCGATGCGCGTCGGGTCGATGCCGTAGGTCGTCGCGTTGGCCCGCAGCCAGCGGACGGCGGCCTTCGCGTCGGCGATGGCGTCGGCGGCCGCGCCATAGCAGTCGTCGGACACCCCGCCGCCCGCGTCGCAGCCTCCGCCGGCCTTCAGGCGGTAGTCGATCGACACCGCGACGTACCCGCGGTGGGCGAGGTCCTCGGCCACCCCGCTGTCGCCGCGGTCCCCGCCCACGAAGCCGCCGCCGTGCGCGTAGATCGCGGCAGGGCGCGCCGCGACGGTGTCGCCGGCCGGCTCGTAGAGGTCCAGGACGAGCGCCTCAGGCTCGCCCGTGGCGCGCGACGGCGCGCTGCCGTAGGTCAGCGCCGGGATCCTGGTCAGCTCGTCGGCCACCCGGTCGCGGTAGCGCACGGGCTCGTCCCGGGAGGTCGCCGCCGAGGCGCCCGCGACCCCGGCACCGAGCAGGGTGATCGCCGCAAGCGCCGCGGCGCCCTGTCGTGTCCACGCGCGCATCGCGCCGACGCTACCCGAGGGCCGGCGCGCCAGCGTGACCGATGTCTCGGCGCCCGATGTTCAGGCACCGAAGGACCTGGCTACGCTGACCGGCATGTCGACTCCGTCCGCGGGCGCCCGTCCCGCAGCCACCGGTCCCCTGGGTCTCCCGCCCGGCGTCGCGCCGATCGCCGTCGTGACCATCCTCGGCGCGTTCATGTCCATCCTTGACACGTCGATCGTCAACGTCGCGCTCGAGACGCTCTCCCGCGACCTGCGCGCGCCCCTCGACGACGTCCAGTGGGTCGCGACGGCCTACCTGCTCTCGCTCGCGGCGGTCATCCCGGTCACCGGCTGGGCGGCGCGGCGCTTCGGCTCGCGGCGGATCTTCCTCACCTCGCTCGTGCTCTTCACGCTGGGCTCGGCCCTCTGCGGGTTGGCCTGGAACGTCGAGTCGCTCGTGGTCTTCCGCGTGCTGCAGGGCCTGGGCGGCGGCATGCTCATGCCGATCGGCCAGCTGGTCATGGCGCGGGCGGCCGGGCCGAAGAACATGGGCCGCGTCATGGCGGTCACCGGCGTGCCGATCGTGCTGGCGCCCGTCCTCGGGCCGGTGCTCGGCGGCGTGCTCATCGAGGGCCTCTCCTGGCACTGGATCTTCTTCGTCAACGTCCCCGTGGGCGCCGTCGCGCTGTTCGCCGCGATCAAGCTGCTGCCGCGCACGGACGAGGCGGAGGAGGCCGGGCGCCTGGACGCCGTGGGCCTCGCGCTGCTGGCCATCGGCCTGCCGCTGCTCATCTTCGGCGTCAGCGAGTACGGCTCCAAGGGCGAGGTGACCACGCTCGTGTGGACCACCGCGCTGGCCGGCGCCGTGCTGATCGCCTCCTTCGTCTCCCACGCCCTGCGCGTCCCGAACCCGCTGCTGGAGCTGCGCCTCTTCAAGGACCGCGCGTTCGCGGCGGCGATGGCCACGACGTTCTCGCTGGGCGCCGTGCTCTTCGGCGCGCTCATCGTCCTGCCGCTCTACTACCAGGTGGGCCGGGGCGAGAGCACGATCCAGGCGGGGCTCCTGCTGGCGCCCCAGGGGATCGGCGCGGCGATCGCCATGCCGCTCTCCGGACGCCTCACCGACCGCTTCGGCGGCGGGCCGATCGCGATGATCGGCATCACGGTGGTGACCCTGGCCACCGTGCCGTTCATCTTCGTCGGCGCGCAGACCTCCTTCGTGCTGCTCAGCGTCGCGCTGGTCATCCGCGGCATGGGGATGGGCTTCTCGATGATGCCGTCCTTCTCGGCGGCCTTCGCCCGGCTGGACCGCTCGCAGGTCGCCGACGCCACGCCGCAGCTCAACGTGCTCAACCGCGTGGGCGGCTCGTTCGGCACGGCGATCCTCTCGGTCATCCTCGCCTCGCAGCTCAGCGGCGCGCGCAGCCCGGAGGCGCTCGCCGACGGGTTCGGCACGACGTTCCTGTGGGCGACGATCATCTCCGCGGTGGGGATCGTCCCCTGCACGGTGCTCTTCTTCACCGAGCGCACCGCGCGCCGCAACGAGGCCGCCGCCGAGGCCCGCGCGGCGTCCGCCGCCGCCATGCCCCCCGAGGGCGAGCAGCTGCCGGACGCCGAGGTCGCGGTCGCGCGGTGAGCGACCCGCACGACGAGCTGCGCGCCGCCTACGTCGAGCTGCTCGGGGCGGAGCGGCGCCTGCGCGGCCGCGACGCCCGGCGCTCCGCCGACCCGGCGGCGCACCTGTCGATGGCCCACTACCGCGTGCTCGTGCAGCTCGTCGACGTGGAGGAGCGCACGGCGGGCGGCCTGGCCGAGGCCTGCGACCTCTCCCCGGCGACCGTCACCGGCCTGCTCGACGCGCTGGAGCGCGAGGGGCTGGCCGAGCGCGGCCGCGCGGAGGGCGACCGCCGCGTGGTCACCGTCCGCCTGACGCCCGCGGGCCGCGAGCGGGTGGTGGCCATGCGCGGGCGCGTGCTCGGGCACTGGCGCGAGGCGCTCGGCGACCTCGACCAGGAGGACCTCGCCACGGGGAGCGTCGTCATGCGCCGCATCGCGGCGCTGCTCGACGACCTCAAGCGGGAGGGCTGACCGCTCCCGCCGCTAGCCTCCGCCCACGTGAGCACCCTGGCCGACCTGAGCCTCGTCCACCGCGGGAAGGTGCGCGAGCTGTACGCCTCGGGCGACCGCCTGCTGATGGTCGCCTCCGACCGCGTCTCGACCTACGACGCGGTCCACCCGACGGACATCCCCGGCAAGGGCGCCGTGCTCACGGGCATCTCGGCCTTCTGGTTCGACCGCCTGGCCGACGTGGTCCCGAACCACGCGCGCTCCTACACCGACGGGGTCCCCGCCGAGGCCCGGGGCCGCGGCGTCCTGGTCGAGGCGCTGGACATGCTCCCGGTGGAGTGCGTCGTGCGCGGCTACCTCACCGGGTCGGGCTGGAGGGACTACCAGGTGACCGGCGCGGTCTCCGGGATCGAGCTCCCCGCGGGCCTGCAGGAGGCCGCCGAGCTCCCCGAGCCGATCTTCACCCCGTCGACCAAGGCGACCGACGGCCACGACGAGGCGATCGACTTCGAGGCCGCGGTGGCGGCGATCGGCGATCGCGCGCTGGCCGAGCAGATCCTGGCCGACACGAAGTTCGAGTTCGGCCTGGACGCCCGCGGCGTCCTGACGCTCGGCGACGAGGCCCTCACCCCGGACTCCAGCCGCTACTGGCCCGCGGAGGACCACGTCGTGGGCCGGGGCCAGCCGAGCTTCGACAAGCAGTACGTCCGCGACTGGGCCGCGGGGTCGGGCTGGGACAAGGAGCCGCCCGCGCCGGCGATCCCCGACGCGGTGGTCGCGGGCACGCGCGAGCGCTACGCCGAGGCCTACGAGCGCATCACGGGCGAGCCGGTCTCCGCGTGGCTGCGGCGCACGGGCATCGAGGCCGGGGCGCTGGCGTCATGAGCACCCGGGTGCGCGTCCTCATCCGCCCGAAGGCGGGCATCCTCGACCCGCAGGGCCGCGCGGTCGAGCAGGCGCTCCCCGCGCTGGGCTTCGCGGGCGTGCGCGACGTCCACGTCGGCCGGCTCGTCGAGCTCACCGTGGAGGACCCGGCCCAGCTGCCGCAGATCTGCGAGCAGCTGCTGGCCAACGTGCTCATCGAGGACTACGAGGTGCTCGACTCGTGACGCGGATCGGCGTCATCACGTTCCCGGGCTCCTGCGACGACGCCGACGCCCGCCTGGCGGTGCAGCGCGCGGGCCACGAGGCCGTGGCGCTGTGGCACGGCGACGCCGACCTGCAGGGCGTGGACGGCGTCATCGTGCCCGGCGGCTTCTCCTACGGCGACTACCTCCGCGTCGGCGCGATCGCCCGCTTCTCGCCCGTCATGGGGGAGGTGGCCCGCTTCGCCGCCGAGGGCGGGCCGGTGCTCGGGATCTGCAACGGCTTCCAGGTCCTCTGCGAGGCGGGCCTGCTCCCGGGCGCGCTGCTGCCCAACGTCGGGCTGCGCTTCCTCTGCCGCCAGGTGCACGTCGAGGTCGTCGACGCGGGGACCGCGTGGACGGGCGCGACGACCGCCGGCGAGGTGCTCTCGATCCCGGTCAAGCACACGACCGGCCGCTGGTTCGCGCCGCCGGAGCAGCTCGACGAGGTGCGCGTGGCGTTCAAGTACGCCCACGACGGCAACCCGAACGGGAGCACGAACGACGTGGCCGGCGTGGCCAACGCCGCGGGCAACGTCGTCGGGCTCATGCCCCACCCCGAGCACGCCGTGGATCTCCTGACGGGCTCGGCGGACGGCCTGGCCCTCTTCACCCCGACCGCTCGGACGGGGCAGCCGGCCTAGCGGGATGCCGGTCGACGAGCGCCTCGCCGACCTCGCCGCCTGGGTCGCCCGCTACGAGCAGGCGTGGCGCACGGCGGGCACCGACCCGCTCGCCGGGCTCTTCACCGAGGACGCGACGTACCTCCCGGCGCCCTTCGAGGCGACGCTGCGCGGCCTGCGGGCGATCGAGGCGTTCTGGGAGGCCGAGCGCGACGGCGCCGACGAGGCGTTCACGCTGACGTGGGAGCCCGTCGCGGTCCAGGGCGACGTCGCCGTCGCGCGGGTGGAGGTCGTCTACGAGGCGCCGCCGCCGCGGCGCTACCGCGACCTCTGGATCGTCACGCTGGACGCCGACGGCCGAGCCCGCGCCTTCGAGGAGTGGCCGTCGTTCCCCGGCCAGGAGCGCGCGTCGAGCTGAGCGGGGGGTGGGGATAGCCCCACCACGAGACGCCATGGCGCCCCAGCGACGCCCGCCCCGCCGCGCGGGAGGTTGCTGTCATGCCCTCGCCCCCCCGCTCCGCACGCCGCTCCCGCGACGTGCCCACCGCGATCGCCCGCCGCCTGAACGCCCTCGCGCGGCGTCGTCCCAAGTCGATGATCGCCCTCTGGCTCGTGCTCGTCATCGGGCTGAGCGCGGTGGGGACGCTCTCCGGC
>CAXUES010000073.1:9697-10809 GCA_964250185.1 uncultured Solirubrobacteraceae bacterium
GCGTTGACGTCGAACCCGCGGGCAGCGAGCAATTCGACGGCGTCCGGACGGTCGGCGACGACGCCGGGGCCGTCGGGCAGTCCGGCGCGGCCGCCCAGCGGCTGCGGGCCGCCGGCCTGGACGAGGCCGCCCGCGAGCAGGTGCTCGTCACGGGTCGCTCGTCGGCGGCGGTCCGCGCCGCCGCGGCGGACACCGCCCGCACCCTCGGCGCACCGCCCGCCCGGACGGCCGACCACGGGCGCGCGGCGCTGGTCATCGTCCGCCTGCGCGGCGACCCCGACGACGCCGGCGACCTCGCCGCGCCCGTCGAGGCGGCCGTCGCCCGCCTCGCCCGCGCCCACCCCGGCGTGCGCCTGCAGGAAGCCGGGGACGGCTCGCTGACCCGCGCGATCGACGCCATGGTCGCCGACGACCTGCACCGGGTGGAGCTCCTGTCGCTCCCGCTCACCCTCGCGATCCTGCTGCTCGCCTTCGGGGCGGTGGTCGCCGCGAGCGTGCCGCTCCTGCTCGGCCTGACCGCGGTGGCGGGCGCGCTCGGCGCCTTCGCCCTGGTCAGCCACCTCCTGCCCGCCGATCCCTCGGCGACCTCGCTCGTGGTGCTCATCGGCCTGGCCGTCGGGGTCGACTACTCGCTCTTCGCCGTCCGCCGCCTGCGCGAGGAGCGCCGCGGAGGCGCCTCGCTGGAGGACGCGGTCGCGGCGCTCGCGCCGACGGTCGGCCGGGCGACGCTCATCGCCGGCGTGACGGTCGCGCTGGCCCTGGCCGGGCTGTTCGCCACCGGGCTCTCGCTCTTCGCCTCGATGGCGGTCGGCACGATCATGGTCGTCGGCCTGGCCGTGCTCGCCTCGCTGTGCGTGCTCCCCGCGGTGCTCGTCGTCGCCGGCGACCGCATCGACGCTGGCGCGATGCCCTGGCGCCGGCGCGACCGTCCGGCGCCGACCGGTGGCGGCGTCGTCGGGCGCCTCGCGCGCCGGTCGACCGTCCGCCCCGGGCTCGCGCTCGGCCTCGCCGCGGTGGTGCTGGTCGCCCTCGCCGTCCCCGCACTGGGGCTGCGCACCGGGTCGGCCGACGACGCCGGCCTCCCGACCGACGTGCCGGCCATCGCCGCGGCC
>CAXUES010000074.1:0-10645 GCA_964250185.1 uncultured Solirubrobacteraceae bacterium
CGGACGGCCTGGACGTGCTGCGGCGCCTGACCCGGGCGGTCACCGCGTCGGAGGGCGTCCGCCACGTCGCGATCGAGGTGGGCCAAGGCCAGCCCGCGAGCGTGCGGATCATGCTCGGGCCGACCTGGACGACCGAGGTCGTCGACGACCTCGCGGGCATCGGGCGCGTCGTGGCGGGCACCCGGTGAGGGGCCGGGCGCTCACCCCGGTGCCCGGCGAGCGCGAGGCCCGCGCCGTCGTGCGCGCGATCGCGGGCGGCGACCTCGTCCTGTTCCCGGCCGACACCGTCTACGGCATCGCGTGCTCGCCGCACGACGCCGCCGCGGTCGCCCGCCTCTACCGCCTCAAGGGCCGCGACACGGCCAAGCCCAGCGCGCTCATGGCCTTCGACCTCGCCGACGCGCTCGCGCTGGCCCCCGATCTCGGCCCGCGCGCGGCCGCGGCCGCGGCCGCGCTGCTGCCCGGCCCCGTCGGGCTGCTCGTGCCCGGGGCCGACGGCACGACGCTGGGCCTGCGCGTCCCGGACCTGCCCTGGCTCGCCGGCCTCGGCCTCGTCGTCCTGCAGAGCTCGGCCAACCGCTCCGGCGGCCCGGATCCCGCCCGCCTCTCCGATGTCCCCGACGCCATCCGCGAGGGCTGCGACGTGGTGATCGACGGCGGCGAGCTGCCCGGTTCGCCCTCGACGCTCGTCGACCTCACCCGGCTGGACGCCGAGGGCACCTGGTCGATCGTCCGCGAGGGCGCGCTGCCCGCCGACGCGGTCAGCGCGGCGCTCAGCGCCGCGTGAGCCGGAGCGCTCCCGCCGCCCCGAGCACGAGGAGCAGCATGAGCAGCGCCATGGGCACGGCCGTCCGCGTCCCCGCGATCCCCACGAGCGGTGCCGCGACCGCCCCGAGCAGGAACTGCAGCACCCCGACGAGCGCCGCCGCCGAGCCCGCCACCGCGCCGTGGTCGGCCAGCGCGAGCGTGACCGTCGCGGGGTTGACCAGCCCGACGCTCGACACCACGAGGAAGAGCGGCAGGAGCACCGACCACACGCCGAGGCCGCCGACGAGCACCGCGACGGACAGCAGCGTCGCACCGACGCACGCCTGCGCCACGCCCCAGCGCAGCAGTCCGGCGGCGCCGAAGCGACCCACGAGCCGGCTCATGACCTGCGCGGCGACGATGATCCCCAGGCCGTTGACGGCGAAGGCCAGGCTGAAGGCCTGCGGCGACAGGCCGTAGAGCTCTTGGAGGACGAACGGCGAGCCGGCGATGTAGGCGAACATCGCGCCCATCACCAGGCCGCCGCAGAGCGCGTGACCCACGAAGGCGCGGTCGCGGGTGAGCGCGCGGAAGGTCCGCAGGGTCGCGGGCAGCCCGCCGGGCCGCCGGCGCTCGGGTCCCAGCGACTCGGGCACCACGACGGCGCCCGCCACGAGCAGTGCGATCCCGATGCCCGCCAGGACCGCGAAGAGCCCGCGCCAGTCGGTGACCGCCAGCAGCTGCCCGCCGATCACCGGCGCGAGGATCGGCGCCAGGCCGTTGACCAGCAGGAGGTTGGCGAAGAAGCGGGCGCCCGCCTCGCCCTCGAAGAGGTCGCGGACCACCGCGCGGCCGATGACGATCCCCGCCGCCCCGGCCAGGCCCTGCAGCAGGCGCAGGAGGACGAGCACCTCGACCGACGGCGCCGCGGCGCAGGCCACCGACGCCCCCGCGTACAGGGCGACCCCGGCCAGCAGGGGCCGGCGCCGGCCGAAGCGGTCGCTGAGCGGTCCCGCGACGAGCTGGCCGAGGGCGAGCCCCGCCAGGCACGCGGTCAGCGTGAGCTGCGCGGCCGACGCGGAGGCGCCGAGGTCACGGCCCAGGCCCGGCAGCCCGGGGAGGTAGAGGTCGATGGACAGCGGCCCGAAGGCGCTGAGCGCCCCGAGCACGACCGCCAGGCGCGCACGCGCTGCTCCCGTCACGAGCGCGCACCCTGGCAGGCCGACCCGGTCGGTACCGTCATGGGTCCATGAGCGAGCTGCCGACCGACTTCTTCAACCGGCCGCTGGCCGACGTCGACCCCGAGGTCGCCGAGGCCCTCGGCCTCGAGCTGCGCCGCCAGCAGGGCACGCTGGAGATGATCGCCTCGGAGAACTTCGTGCCCCAGGCGGTGCTGGAGGCCCAGGGCTCCGTGCTGACCAACAAGTACGCCGAGGGCTACCCGGGCAAGCGGTACTACGGCGGCTGCGAGCACGTCGACGTCATCGAGCAGCTCGCGATCGACCGCGCGAAGGAGCTCTTCGGGGCCGAGCACGCCAACGTCCAGCCCCACGCCGGCGCCCAGGCCAACGCGGCCGTCTACCACGCCCTGCTGCAGCCCGGCGACACGATCATGGGCCTCGCGCTGTCCCACGGCGGCCACCTCTCCCACGGCATGAAGCTCAACATGTCCGGGCGCCTGTACGACATCGCCGCCTACGAGGTGGACCGCGAGAGCTCCCTCGTCGACATGGACGAGGTCGCGCGGATCGCCCACGAGTCCAAGCCGAAGATGATCATCGCGGGCTGGTCGGCCTACCCCCGCCACCTCGACTTCGAGGCCTTCCGCGCGATCGCCGACGAGGTCGGCGCGCTGCTCATGGTCGACATGGCCCACTTCGCCGGCCTCGTGGCCGCGGGGGAGCACCCCAGCCCCGTGCCCTACGCCGACGTGGTCACCTCGACGGTCCACAAGACCCTCGGCGGCGCCCGCGGCGGGCTCATCCTCTCCATTGAGGAGCACGCCAAGAAGATCAACTCGGGCGTCTTCCCGGGCCAGCAGGGCGGCCCGCTCGAGCACGTCGTGGCGGGCAAGGCCATCGCGTTCAAGATCGCCATGAGCGAGGCCTTCCGCGAGCGCCAGCGCCGCACGATCGCCGGTGCGCGCGCCGTGGCCGCCGAGCTGCTCGACGCGGGCGCCGGGATGACCGTGCTGACCGGCGGCACCGACGTGCACCTCGTGCTCGTCGACCTGCGCGAGTCCGAGCTCGACGGCCAGGCCGCCGAGGACCGCCTCCACCAGATCGGCATCACCGTCAACCGCAACGCGGTCCCGTTCGACCCGCGCCCGCCCATGGTCACCAGCGGCCTGCGCGTCGGCACGAGCGCCCTGGCCACCCGCGGCCTGCAGGAGGAGGACTTCCAGGAGGTCGGCGCGATCATCGCCGCCGCCCTGCAGCCCGGCTTCGAGGGCCGCCGCGACGAGCTCGTGAGCCGCGTGGGCACGCTCACCGAGCGCTACCCGCTCTACGAGCAGCTCGGCGCGCCGGCGCCGGCCGCGGCCTAGCGCTCCCGGGACGGGCCGCCCCGACCGGCGGCCCGTCTACTGTCAGCGGCGCGTGCGCGAGGCCGACGCCATCTACGCCGGCCTGGCGGCCTTCGTCGTCGCGCTGGCGCTCACGCCGGTGGCGGGGCGCCTCGCGCGGATGGTCGGCGCGGTCGACCACCCCAAGGAGCGCGGCCTCTCCGACCGCCCCGACGTCCCGGTGCTCGGCGGCCTGGCGATCCTCGCCGGCGTCCTGGTCAGCGCGCTGTGGCTGCTGGATCCCTCGCCGGTCGTCTCCGACCGCGTGCACGGCATCCTCGCCGGCGCGGTGGTCATCGCGCTGGTGGGCGCGGTGGACGACCGCTTCGACCTGCCCTGGCTCGTCAAGCTCGCCGGGCAGGTGGCCGCCGCGGTGATCCCGGTGGCCGCCGGGGTGGAGGTGCAGAACATCACCTTCCCGTTCCTCGGGGCGCTGGACCTGCAGGGCGTCGGTGGGCCGATCACCGTGCTCGGCCTCGTCGCGGTCATGAACGTGGTGAACCTCTCCGACGGCGTCGACGGCCTCGCCGCGGGCGTCTGCGCCATCGCCGCGCTGGCCTTCGCGGTGATCGCGTTCGACCTGCAGCGCGACTACGCGGGCATCCTCGCCGCGATCACCGCGGGAGCGGCCCTCGGCTTCCTGGTCCACAACTTCCCGCCCGCCTCGAGCTTCATGGGCGACTGCGGGGCGAACCTGCTCGGCCTGCTGCTGGGCTGCGTGGCCGTGGAGGGCGCGGTGAAGACCCAGGCGCTGCTCGCGCTCGTCTTCCCGCTGCTCGTGCTCGCGGTGCCCTTCGTGGACACGACCTTCGTGGTGCTCAAGCGCCTGAAGTACCGCCGCAAGCCCTGGCAGGCCGACGCCAACCACTTCCACCACCGCTTCAGCCGCATCGGCTTCTCCCAGCGGCGGACGGTCCTCTACCTCTACGCGTGGACGCTGCTGCTGGCGGGCTTCGCCATCGCGCTGCGCTTCGTGCAGTACTCCGACGCCGAGGGCCACCTCATGCTCGGCGGCGCGCTGCTCATGGGGGCGCTCGCCGTGCTCGTCCTCGCGGCGAGCGTCTACCTCGTCTACGTGCTGGAGATCCTCAAGGTGCGGCGGATCGCCGTGCGCCGGCGGCCCTCGGCGTCGCACGAGGAGGTCGCCGCCGACGTGGAGCGCGTCCTGGAGACCGGGGAGTTCCCGGCGCTGCAGGAGCCCTGAGGCCTCAGGCCTTGACGGTGCCGTACACGGCGCGCGTCCAGATGCCCGCCATGGCGTCCACGAGCGCCTCGAGGTCGCTGCCGCCGCTCTGGACCATGTGCTCGTACAGCGTGCGCTCGGTCATCCACACGAGCGCGAAGGCGGTGGGGACGGAGGCCATGGCCGGCGCGCGGCCCGCGGCCTGCTCGCTCTCGATGCGCCGGGAGGTCGCGTCGGCGAAGCGCTGCAGCAGCGCGCGCCAGAAGCCCGCGAGCTCCTCGTCGTAGGTGGAGACCTCGGTGATCGCCCGCAGCAGGGGGCCGTGGTCGTCGTAGAGCGACGCGACGCGGCTGAGCGCCGAGCGGACCTCCTCGGCGGTCATCGAGTCGCCCGAGAACCACGCGTCGGCCTGCTCGTAGAGCGCTGAGGTGACGTCCTCGCACAGGCGCATGAGCAGCTCGCGCTTGTCGCGGAAGTAGAAGTAGAACGCGGTCCGGGAGATGCCCGCGCCCGAGGCGATGCGCTCGATCTTGAGATCGGCGAAGGAGCCGCCCTGGGAGAGGAGGTCCTCCGTGGCCTGCAGGACCGCGGCCTGGACCTGCGCGCGCTTCGCGGTGGAGGGCTGTGCCGAAGCCATGGCGCGCATCCTATCCAGCGTGGGCGGCGGTTGACGGGCGGTCAACGCCTTGCGTGCCCGGTGTCCACCCGGTACCTTGCGGCTCCCTGGCGCTCACGCGAGCGCGAGGAGGCACCTCATGGCAGCCCGCACCCCGCTCATGCGCACGTCCCCGAACCCGGTCATCGCCGGCGTTCGCTCGCGCATGACGCCCCGCAGCACCCGCTAGCCCCGAGGTCGCCAGCCGACCACGAGCCCGCGGGTCCTCCACCCGCGGCTGCCGTCCGACGCCCTGCGCGCCGGTCGTCCGAGCAAGCTCCGCGCGTGGTGGACCCGCTCCACCCCACCCGAGGAGCACGACCACCATGCAGTCCCTGATCCACGAGCCGTTCGCCCGCGCCACCGCTGGTGCCCGCGGCGAGCGCTCGGCCCGCGTCCAGCGCGTCCCGGCCCGGCCCGAGCCGCCGCCGGGACGCGCGCGCAGCGCGCTGGCCCACGTCCTGGCCGCCGTGGCCGGGCGCGTCGACCACGAGACGGCCGTGCGCGCCCTGGCCTGAGCCCTGCCACCCTGCCCGCGATGCACGTCGCGCGCCTCGACCACGCCGAGCCGTTCACCACCAAGGACGGCTCCACCATCCGCGAGCTGATCGGGCCGGCGACGACGCCGGCTCGCAACCAGTCGCTGGCGGAGGCCACCGTGCCGGCAGGTGGGACCACCACGGCCCACCTGCACCCGCGCTCGGAGGAGCTCTACCTCTTCACCGCGGGCACCGGCCGCATGCGCCTGGCCGGCGAGGAGCGGGCCGTCGCCGCGGGCGACTGCGTCGTCATCCCGCCCGGCACGGAGCACAAGCTCTGGGCCGACGCGGACGCCGACCTCGTCCTGTGGTGCTGCTGCGCGCCCGCCTACGCCCACGACGACACGGTCCTGACCGAGCCCGAGCCCACGTCGTGATCGAGGTCGCGATCGTCTCGGACACGCACCTGCCCAAGGGGTCGCGCGTGCTGCCCGAGCCCTGCCTGGAGCGCTGCGCGGCCGCTGACCTCGTCGTCCACGCAGGCGACCTGATCGCCTTGGAGGTGCTCGAGCAGCTCCGGGCGCTCGGGCCGCCGGTGCACGCGGTGCACGGCAACGTCGATCGCCCCGACGTGGTCCAGGCGCTGCCCGAACGCCTCGAGCTCGACGTGGGGGAGGTGCGCATCGGCGTGATCCACGACGCCGGCGCCGCCGCGGGCCGGCTCGAGCGCCTGCGCCGGTCCTTCCCGACCTGCGACGTCGTCGTCTTCGGGCACTCCCACATCCCGCTGCTGGAGTCCGACGGCTCGCCCGGGGCCACCGCGTTCCAGATCTTCAACCCGGGCTCGGCCACGGACCGCCGCCGCCAGCCGCGCCACACCATGGGCGTGGCCCGCGTCGACGCGGGCGAGGTGCACCTGGAGCACGTGCTGCTCTGAGCTCTGCCTGCGTGAAGCGGGTTCTCATAAGTGGCGCGCGGCCAGCTGTCACGAAGTCCGCACAAGCTCGGACCTGTGTGTATGCTCAGGCCCGCCGGTCGGGGCCCAAGCCGCCCCGGTCGTCGTCTGCCCCGCATGCCCGAACGCCCCGAGGACACAGACCCCGCGTGCCCCGACGAGCAGCCGCGCCCCCGGGCCGTGCCCGTCGGCCCGTCCGCACGCCTGCGCCCGCGCACCCGTCGCCATCGCGGGCCGGTCGGCTGCCTGCTCGCCACGGGGCGGCCCTCGGGTCCGCACCCACCGCTCCGCCGGGACCTGGGTTGTCCGCCAGCGCATCCGTGACCCCGGCCGGCCCGCTCGCACCCCTGCGGTGGCTCGACGTGATCCTGGTGGTCGCGGCGGCCCCGTTCGTGCTGCTCATGGGCGGTCCCGCCCTGGGCTTCCTCGTGGGGGGCGCGGGCTGGATCCTCGCCCGCCTCGGCGGGCACCTGCTCGAGGGCGCCGCCAAGCGCTCCTCCGACCCGCGCACGCAGGTCGGCATCACCTTCGCCACCGGCCTCGGCCGGGCCTGGTTCCTCGGCCTGGTCATCCTCGCCGTGGGCCTGCTCGGGGAGCGGGAGGACGGCCTGGCCGCCGCCCTGCTCATCTTCGCCGCCTTCACCGTCTACCTGATCGTGGGGATCGCCATGCGCCCCAGGAGGATCAACACGCCCTCATGAGCAAGACCCGGAAGATCGGCTTCGGCGTCCTCGGCGCCTACATCCTCACCTTCGTGCTCGTCGCGGTGATCTTCGGCGCCAAGCGCCGGGACAACGACGAGTTCCTGCCCCAGAACGACTTCAAGCTGGACACCTGGTTCAGCGTGGGGCCGATCGACTTCAACAAGGGCGTGATGTACGTGATCATCGCCGCGATCCTCACGGTCGTGACGATGATGTACATCGCCAACCGCATGGCGGCCCGGCCCAACCGGGTGCAGACCCTGGTCGAGGTGCTCTACACGACCATGCGCGACAACATCACGCGCGGCAACATGGACGACAAGATGGCCGCGAAGTGGTTCCCCTTCATCGGGGCGCTCTTCCTGTTCATCTGGTTCTCCAACCTCATCGGCTACCTGCCCCTGCCGACCAACACGGAGCACACCTTCGACGTCTTCGGCGTCGCGGTGCCGTCCTTCGCGCTCTACGCGTCGACGGCCAACCTCTCCGTGCCGCTCGTCCTCGCCTTCGTCGTCTTCGCGGCGTACAACCTCGAGGGCATCCGGGCCAAGGGCCTGGTCGGCTACCTCAAGAGCCTGGTCCCCGCGGGGATCACCGGCTTCGCAGCCGTGCCGCTCTTCATCCTGGAGTTCGTCTCGAACTTCATGCGGCTGATCTCCCTGTCCGTCCGCCTCTTCGCGAACATCCTCGCCGGCCACCTGATCATCCTGTTCATGTCGGGCGGCCTGGCCGTCCTGCTCGGACTCGAGGTCCTCGGCGTCTTCCTGCTGCCCTTCGGCGTCGTGCTCTTCATGTTCGAGCTCGGCCTCGTGGCCACGCTGCAGGCCTTCATCTTCGCCACCCTCTCAGCCATCTACCTCGGCGGCGCGGTCGCCGAGGACCACTAAGGAGAAGCCCGTCGTGGACTTCCTGCTGTCCTTCATCACGTTCCTCGCCCAGGCCGCGGATCCCGCGGGCTACGGCTCCGACGCCGGCAAGGCGATCGCCCTCGGCGTGGGTGGCGGCCTCGGCGCCGTCGGCGCCGGCATCGGCATCGGCACCATCTTCGGCAAGGTCATCGAGTCGGTCACCCGCCAGCCCGAGATGCGTGACGAGATCACGTCCATCCAGTGGCTGGGCTTCGCCCTCACGGAGGCCTGCTTCTTCTACGGCCTCGTCGCGGGCCTCATCGCGTTCTTCCTGTAGACCGATGCTCGCGTCCCTGACCACCATCCCGATCCTCGCCCAGGAGAAGTCCGACTCGGGCAGCTTCCTGGTCTCGCCGAACGTCGGCCTGATGATCTGGACGCTCGTCGTCTTCGCCATCGCGATGTACGTGCTGGCCAAGCTCGCGTTCCCGCGCATCCAGGACGCGCTGGAGAAGCGCCAGCGGCTCATCGAGGACTCGATCGACTCCGCCAACGCCACCAAGGCCGAGGCCGAGGAGGTGCTGGCGGAGTACCGCGAGCGCCTCAAGGAGGCCCGCAGCCAGGCCGACGACATCGTCACCCGGGCCCGGCGCACGGGCGAGCAGGCCGAGAAGGACTCGGCCGCGGCCGCGCAGGCCAAGCGCGAGGAGCTCCTCGAGCAGGCCCGCAAGGACATCGCCGCCGAGGAGCAGCGCGCCCTGAGCGAGCTGCGCGCCGAGGTGGCCGACCTCACCGTGCAGGCGACCGAGAAGGTCACCCGCAAGTCCCTGGACGCCGACGACCAGCGCCGCCTCGTCGAGGAGGCGCTCTCCGAGCTCGACTTCACCGCCCTCTCGGGCGGGGATCGCCGGTAGCTCATGGAGGACATCGCCCAGGTCTACGCGCGTTCGCTCTTCGAGGTGGCCAAGGAGAAGGGCTCCCTCGAGGACGTGCGCGGCCAGATCGGTGAGGTCGCCGACGCGCTGGAGTCCAACCGCGACTTCGCGCAGTTCCTCTACAGCCCGTACTTCAGCTCCAAGGAGAAGAAGGACGGGCTGGAGAAGGCCGTCGAGGGCGCGGACGTCACCGTCCAGAACTTCCTCGAGCTGCTCATCGAGAACCACCGCATGCCGGTGCTCCTCGGCGTGCGGCGCGAGCTCGACGCGCTGTGGGAGCAGGAGCACGAGCTCCTGCCCGTCCACATCACCTCGGCGGTGGAGCTCGACCCGTCCGTCGCCGAGCGCCTCGGCGAGGAGGTCGGCCGCCAGACCGGCCGCGAGGTCGAGCTGACCAGCACCGTCGATCCCGACGTGCTCGGTGGCCTGGTGCTCCGCGTGGGCAACCAGATCCTCGACGCCTCCGTCCGCACCCGCCTCGAGGGCCTGCGCCGCGAAGTCGCGCGCTCCTAGGGCCCGTCCGCAACCCCTTCGTCACAGAGAGCTCCCATGCAGATCAAGCCCGACGAGATCACCTCCATCCTCAAGAGCCGCATCGAGGGCCTCGACAGCGGCCAGGCCGACCTGACCGAGGTCGGCACCGTGCTGTCGGTCGCCGACGGCATCGCCCGGATCCACGGCCTGGACAACTGCATGTCGTTCGAGCTCCTCGAGCTCCCCCACGGCGTGACCGGCCTCGCGCTGAACCTCGAGTCCGACAACGTCGGCGCGGTGCTCTTCGGCGAGTGGGAGCACATCGTCGAGGGCGACACGGTCAAGCGCACCGGCCACCTCATCGACATCCCCGTCGGCGAGGAGCTCAAGGGCCGCATCGTCTCGCCGCTCGGCGAGCCCCTGGACGGCAAGGGCCCGATCAACTCGACCGAGACGCGTCCCGCCGAGTTCAAGGCGCCCGGCGTCATCCAGCGCCAGTCGGTCAAGGAGCCCCTCCAGACGGGCCTCAAGGCGATCGACTCGATGATCCCGATCGGCCGCGGCCAGCGCGAGCTCATCATCGGCGACCGCCAGACGGGCAAGACGTCCATCGCGATCGACACGATCATCAACAACAAGGACTCGGGCATCGTCTCGGTGTACGTGGCGATCGGCCAGCGCATGGCGACCGTCGTGGGCCTGGCCCAGACGCTCGACGAGGCCGGCGCCCTGGACTCGACGATCATCGTCGCCGCCCCGGCCGACGAGGCCGCGCCGATCAAGTTCCTGGCCCCCTACGCCGGCGCCGCCATGGCCGAGCACTTCGTCTACAACGGCGGGCACACGCTCATCGTCTACGACGACCTGACCAAGCACGCCTACGCCTACCGCCAGATGTCGCTGCTCCTGCGCCGCCCGCCGGGCCGCGAGGCGTACCCCGGCGACGTCTTCTACCTGCACTCCCGCCTGCTGGAGCGCGCGGTGAAGCTGTCGGACGACCTCGGCGCGGGGTCGATGACCGCGCTGCCGATCATCGAGACGCAGGCCGGCGACGTGTCGGCCTACATCCCGACGAACGTCATCTCGATCACCGACGGGCAGA
>CAXUES010000075.1:0-2862 GCA_964250185.1 uncultured Solirubrobacteraceae bacterium
GCTCCGCCCAGGCGCCCGTCTCCCTCGAGAAGCCGGTCGGCGACGAGGAGGAGTCGGAGTTCGGGCAGTTCATCGCCGACGAGCGCGCGGAGTCGCCGTACGAGCGCGCGGCGGAGATCCTCACCAAGGAGGCCCTGCGCGAGGCGCTGGAGAACCTCTCCTACCGCGAGCGCCGCGTCCTGGAGCTGCGCTACGGCCTCGGCGGCGAGCACCCGCGGACCCTGGACGAGGTCGGCCGGACGTTCAACGTCACCCGCGAGCGCATCCGCCAGATCGAGAACCAGTCGCTGAAGAAGCTGCAGTCCCTCGCGGAGGCCCAGAAGCTCCGCGACGTGGCCTGAGCCGGTCATGAGCTGACCGACCGCATCAAGGCGCGGCCCTCCCGCGCCGATGCGCTCGGGAGATGCTCGATGTCCTCGCTGCCCTGACGCACCTCGTCCACTCCGGCGGGTCGGACCTGCACCTGAAGGTCCCGTCGCCGCCGCTGGAGCGCCTGGACGGCCAGCTCGTGCCGGTCCCGGGCGCGGAGCACCTGCGGCCCGCCGACACCGAGGCGGCCGTCGCCGAGATGCTCGGCGACGAGGAGGGCAAGCTCGCCGAGTGGCGCGCCGACGGCGAGGTCGACTTCGCCTACTCGATCCCCGGGCTGGCACGCTTCCGCGTCAACGCCTTCCGCCAGCGGGGCTCCGCGTCGCTGGTCATCCGCGCGATCCCGGTGGGCATCAAGTCGATCGCCGAGCTCGACCTGCCCGACTCCGTGCGCGAGCTCGCCGAGCTCGAGCGCGGGATCGTCCTGCTCACGGGCACCACGGGCTCGGGCAAGTCGACGACGCTGGCGGCGATGATCGACCACATCAACACGACGATGGCCAAGCACGTCGTGACGATCGAGGACCCGATCGAGTTCCTGCACACCGACAAGCGCTCGGCGATCAACCAGCGCGAGGTCGGCCAGGACACCCAGTCCTTCACGCGCGCGCTGCGCCGCGTGCTGCGCCAGGACCCCGACGTGATCCTCATCGGCGAGATGCGCGACGAGGAGACGGTGCACACCGCGCTGAGCGCCGCCGAGACGGGGCACCTCGTCTTCTCGACGGTCCACACCGTCGACGCCGCCGAGACGGTCAACCGGCTCATCGACTTCTTCCCGCCCCACATGCACGGCCAGGTCCGGGCGATGCTCGCCGGCACGCTGCAGGGCGCGGTGTCCCAGCGGCTCGTCCCGCGCGCCGACGGCCACGGTCGCGTCGCGGTCTGCGAGGTCATGCGCATGACGGGCCGCGTGCGCGACATGATCGCCGACCCGGAGCAGACCGGTCGGCTGCCGGAGGTCATCGCCGAGGGCGGCTACTACGGCATGCAGACGTTCGACCAGGCGCTCTTCGGCCACCTGAAGGCCGGCCGGATCACCAAGGAGCAGGCGCTCGGCTCGGCCTCCAACCCGCACGACTTCAAGCTCCTGGTCGCTGCGGAGGGCCGCCGCGGCACGACGATGGACGACCTCGACCGGGGCCACGCGGCCGAGGCCGCGGGGGTCGATCCGGCCGCTGCGCTGCGCTGACGCACAGCGCTTCAGTTGGTGAAGTGGGCGCTAGCATCCATGGCTGATGGCCGTCGATGACTCCTGCCCCGTGTGCCGCACCGCCGACGTCGTCTGCGGCAAGTGGACGCTGCTCCTCGTCCGTGACCTCGCCGCGGGCCGCGCCCGCTTCTGCGAGCTCGAGCGCTCCCTGACGGGCATCTCGCCCCGCACCCTCTCGCTGCGCCTGCGCGCGCTGGAGGAGGAGGGCATCGTCGAGCGCCAGTCGCACGCCGAGGTGCCGCCGCGCGTCGACTACGCGCTCACCGCCAAGGGCATGGCGCTGCTGCCGATCATCGAGGGCATGCGCACCTACGGCGAGCAGTGGCTCGACACGAGCTGCGAGCAGGAGCCCGGCCTGGGCGCCGAGCTCGAGCCGGCCCTGGCCTAGCTCCCCGCGCGGGCCACGGTCCGCGCGATCCCTCCAACGAGGGCGTCCCACGCCGCCGCGGGCGGCAGCCCGTGGCCCATGTCCCGCAGCTCGAGCAGCTCGGCCCCGGGGATCGCCGCGGCCAGCGCGCGTCCGTGCTCGGGCGGGAGGAGCTGGTCGTCCCGCCCGTGGACCACGAGCGTCGGGACGGCGATGCGCGAGAGCGCTCCGGGCGCCACCGGGTCGTCGTCGTCGTCGCCGCCGAGCACGAGCAGGTGGTTCGCTCCCGGCGAGCGGGGGTCCGGGTCCTGCACCGCCGCGGTCGGGCCGGGGAGGTCCCCGATGGCGGGGTCGATCGGCGTCGTGGCCATGAGCGTGAGCGACGCGACCCGCTCGGGGTGCGCCACCGCGAGGCCCTGGGCGATGCCCCCGCCCATCGACAGCCCGACCAGGTGGGCGCGGGCGATCTCCAGCGCGTCGAGCAGGGCGAGCGGGTCCGTGGCGAGCTCGCGCGCGCCGTAGCCCGGCGCCCCCACGGGCCAGCGCGTCGAGCGGCCCGTGTCGCGGTGGTCGTAGCGGACCACCCGCAGCCCGAGGGCGCAGAGCCGGTCGCAGAGCGGGTCCTCCCACGCGTCCATCGACCATGTGGCGCCGCCGAGGAGCAGCAGCGCCGGGTCGTCGGGCCGGCCGCGCTCCTCGACGCAGAGCGCCACGCCCTCGGTGACGGCGACCAGGCTCGCGATCGGCGCGGACGGGGGACGATCGGTGCGCATGGCAGCCAGGACGCCGAGCGGGGCCGGAGCTCATCGCGCGACCTGCTCGGCGGTCGCGGCGGCCCCGCGCTCGACGGCGGCCGCGCCGTAGGACGAGGTCCCCAGCCAGCGCAGGAGCGCGTCGGCGGGCAGCGGCGGGC
>CAXUES010000075.1:2872-10625 GCA_964250185.1 uncultured Solirubrobacteraceae bacterium
TCCAGCAGGAGGTCCATGGCGTGCTCGTCCTCGACGCCCTCGGCCACGACCTTGACGCCGAGGTTGTGCGCGAGGTCGATGATCGCGCGGACGATGACCGCGTCGTCGTGGACCGACGCCATCGCGGTGACGAACGACCGGTCGGCCTTGATCTCGACCACCGGGAGGCGCTGGACGTAGACCAGCGACGAGTAGCCCGTCCCGAAGTCGTCGATCGAGAGGCGCTCGTCCATGGCCTCCAGGCGCTCGAGCAGGTCGGGCACCGCGGTGTCCAGCAGCGCGCTCTCGGTGAGCTCGAAGGTCAGCAGCTCCGGCGGGATGTCCCAGGCGCTGGTCAGCGCGTCGACCTTCTCCAGGAAGTTCGCGCGCTGGGCCATGCAGCGCGCGCCGAGGTTCACCGCCATCGTCAGCTCGTAGCCCGCGTCGCGCCAGTCGTGCAGCTGGTGCAGCGCCTCGTTGATCACCCATTCGGTGATCGGGACGATGAGGTCGTTGTTCTCCACCTCGGGCATGAACGCGCCCGGCATGAGCAGGCCGCGGGTGGGGTGCAGCCAGCGGATGAGCGCCTCCACCCCGACGGTGGTGCCCGTCGCGAGGTCGATCTTCGGTTGGTAGTGCAGCACGAGCTCCTCGCGCGCGATGCAGTGGCGCAGGTCGCCGAGCAGGGCGAGGCGGCGCGCGGGCGCGTCCTCCTGCTCGGCGGCGAACAGCGCGTAGCCCTCGCCGGAGCGCTTGGCCTCGTACATGGCGAGGTCGGCGCGGCGCAGGAGGTCGTCGCTGGTGTCGCCGTGGTCGGGGAGCAGGGCGATGCCGATGCTCACGTGGATGTCGAGCACGTGGCCGTCGATGACGAACTCCTGCCCGAACGCCTGCTCGATCGTCCAGACGACGCTCGCGGCGCCGGCGAGGTCGGTCGCGCCGCCGAGGAGCACGCCGAACTCGTCGCCGCCGAGCCGGGCGACCGTGTCCCCCGCGCGCAGGCAGCTCGTCAGGCGCTCGGAGACCTGCTGGAGCAGGCAGTCGCCGGCCTGGTGGCCCAGCGTGTCGTTGACCTGCTTGAAGCCGTCGATGTCCAGGAGCACGAGCGCGAGCGGCTCGCCCGTGCGCAGCGCCGAGCGGATGCCCTGCGCGAGGCGGTCCCCGAAGAGCACGCGGTTGGGCAGCCCGGTGAGGTCGTCGTGCAGCGCGGCGTGCTGCAGGGTGTCGGTGTACGTCTGCCGGGCCGAGATGTCGCGCAGGCAGACGATGTGGACGCGCCGCGCGTCGAGGTGGACCTCGCTGAGCTCGAACTCGAGCGGGAAGGTCGTGCCGTCGCGGCGCAGCCCGAGGGCGTCGGACGCCTCCCCGGGAGGCGCCGGCACGCCGTCGGCTCCCGGCTCGGCCCAGTCGTCGTCGGCGACCGAGACCATCGTGGAGAACGACCGCCCGATGGCCTCCTGCTCGGAGTAGCCCAGCAGCCTGGTCGCCGCGCGGTTGAAGGACTCGATGGTCCCCTCGGCGCTCAACGTCACGATGCCGTCCGCGACGTGGTCGAGCACGGAGCGGGTGCGCGCCTCGCTGTCGCGGAAGCGCTCGCCGAGGACCGTGACGTCGCGCAGGGTCCGCTCGAGCTCCCGGGACTTCAGGAAGAGCTCGACGAACACGGTGACCTTCGCGCGCAGGGTCCCGGGCACGATCGCCCCGAACATGAAGTCGACGGCGCCGCTGGCGTAGGCGATGGGGATCTGCGCCTCGCCGGTGTCGTGGGCGGTGACGAAGATGATCGGCGTGAGCTCGGACTCGTAGCGCATGCGGATCAGGCGGGCCGTCTCGTAGCCGTCCATCTCCGGCATCTGGACGTCCATGAGGATCACGGCGAAGGTCGTGTCCATGACGGCCTGCAGCGCCGCCTCCCCCGAGTCGACCTCGACGATCGTGTGGCCCAGCGGCGCGAGGATCGCGTCGATCGACAGCCGCTTGCTGGCGGTGTCGTCCACGACGAGGATCGCGGCGGTGGACGAGGTCGAGGGGAGGACCTGCATCAGCGGCCGCCCGGCGTGGCCGCGGCGGAGGGGGGCTCGACGACGGTCAGCCACTCGCTCAGCGCGTCCAGGAGCTCGGCGGTGTCCACCGGCTTGGGGATGTAGTCCGAGGCGCCTGCGGCGATGCAGCGCTCGCGCTCGCCCCCCACGACCTTCCCGGTGACGGCGATGATCGGGAGCCCGGCGAACTGGGGGCGCTTGCGGATCTCGGCCATCGTCTCGTAGCCGTTCATCACCGGCATCATGATGTCCATGAGGACCGCGTCGATGCCGGCGCGCGTCTCGAGGATCGAGAGCGCCGCGGGGCCGCTCTGAGCGGCGACGACCGTGAGCTTGCCGCGCTCGAGCAGCGCGGTGAGCGCGAAGATGTTGCGGAAGTCGTCGTCGACGATGAGGACCGTCGTACCGGGGGCGAAGGTCCGGTCGATGCCGTAGTCGCTGCGGACCTGGCGTTGGGTCTCCCGGGTGACCTCCACCGGCTCGATCAGGGCGGTGGGGAGCAGCGCAGGAGCGGGTGCAGGTGCCGGTGCCCGCACCGGTGCGGGTGCGGGTGCGGGCAGGGTCGTGGCCGCCTCCAGCGGGAGGAAGACGGTGAAGGCGCTGCCCTGCCCCAGCGCGCTGCGCAGCACGATCTCGCCGCCGAGCAGCCCGACGAGGTCGCGGCTGATCGAGAGCCCCAACCCGGTGCCGCCGTACCGGCGGGCCGTCGTCCCGTCGGCCTGCGCGAAGGCCTCGAAGATCGGCGCGTGCAGCTCTTGGGCGATGCCGATGCCGGTGTCGGCGACCTCGATCGCCAGGACCGACGGGGCGTGGTCGAGCCGGCCGGCGCCGGGCCTCCAGCCGCTGGCGGCCCGCTCCAGGCGCACCGTCACCCCGCCCTCCTCCGTGAACTTGAAGGCGTTGGCCAGGAGGTTGTTGAGCACCTGGCGCAGGCGGTGGGGATCGGTGGTCATGCCGGCCGGCAGCCCGCCGTCGAGCTCGACTGAGAACTCGAGCCCCTGACGGGTGGCCACCGGCTCGAAGGCCAGCCGCAGGCCCTCGGCGAACTCGCCGATGGCCAGCGGGGCGAGCTCGAGGTGGAAGGTCCTGGACTCGACCTTGGCCAGGTCGAGGATGTCGTTGAGGAGCTTCAGCAGGTCGCTCCCCGAGGAGCGGATGACGCTCGCGTACTGCACCTGGCGCGGGCTGAGGTTGCCGTCGGGGTTGTCCTCGAGCTGCTCGGCGAGCACGAGCAGGCTGTTGAGCGGCGTGCGCAGCTCGTGCGACATGTTCGCGATGAACTCCGACTTGTACGTCGAGGAGACCGAGAGCTCGGTGGCCTTCTCCTCGACGAGGCGCTTGGCCTCCTCGACCTCCTGGAACTTCGCCTCGACCTCGTCGTTCTTCTCCGCCAGCAGCGCGGCCTGCTCGGCGAGCTCGTCGTTGGAGCGCCCGAGCTGCTCCTGCCGCGACTGCAGCTCGCGGGCCTGGTACTGGGACTGCTCGAGGAGCTGGTCGGTCACCGAGGTCGCGGCCACCGTGTTGAGGACCAGGCCGATGCTCTCGGTGAGCTGGTCGAGCAGCGACTGGTGCGTCGGGCTGAAGGCCGCGAAGGACGCGAGCTCGATGACGGCCCGCACCGAGCCCTCGAAGAGGATCGGCAGCACGATGATGTTCAGCGGCGGCGCGGCGCCGAGCCCGGAGCTGATCTGGATGTAGTCCGACGGCACGTCGGTGAGCAGGATCCGCTCGCGCTCCAGCGCGCACTGGCCGACGAGCCCCTCGCCGAGCGCGAAGGAGCTCGCGACGTGCTTGCGCTCCTTGAAGCCGTAGCCGGCCTGGAAGCGCAAGACGGCCGCCTCGCCGTCGCCGTCGTCGTCGAGCACGTAGAAGACGCCGTGCTGGGCGGAGACGAGGGAGGCGAGCTCCGACAGGATCATCTTGGAGACCGTCGCGAGGTCGCGCTGGCCCTGGAGCATCCGGGTGAAGCGCTCCAGGTTGGTCTTCAGCCAGTCCTGCTCGGTGTTCTGGCGCATGGTCTCGCGCAGGTTGCGGATCATCTCGTTGAGCTTGTCCTTGAGGACCGCGACCTCCCCGCGCGCGTCCACGCTCACCTGCCGCGTGAGGTCGCCCTCGGTCACGGCCGTCGCGACGTCGGCGATCGCCCGCACCTGGTCGGTCAGGTTCGCCGCGAGCTGGTTGACGTTGTCGGTGAGGTCCTTCCAGACGCCCGCGACCTCCTGGGACTGCGCCTGGCCGCCCAGGCGCCCCTCCACGCCCACCTCGCGGGCCACGCGGGAGACCTCGCCGGCGAAGCGGTTGAGCTGGTCGACCATCGCGTTGACCGTGTTCTTGAGCTCGAGGAACTCGCCGCGGACGTCCGCGGTGATCTTCTTGCTGAGGTCGCCGTTGGCCACCGCGGTCGTGACCTCGGCGATGTCGCGGACCTGGTCGGTGAGGTTGCCGGCCATGAGGTTGACGTTGTCGGTGAGGTCCTTCCAGACGCCGCCGACCTCGACCGTGTAGGCGGCCGCCTGCCCGAGCTTGCCCTCCGTGCCGACCTCGCGGGCCACGCGGGTGACCTCGGCGATGAAGCCGTTGAGCTGGTCGACCATGCCGTTGATCGTGTTCTTCAGGACGAGCATCTCGCCCTGGACGTCGACGGACACCTTCTTGCTCAGGTCGCCGTCGGCCACGGCGCCGATGACGCGCTGCATCTCCGCGCTCGGGCGCACGAGGTCGTCGATGAGGCTGTTGACCGACTCGATGCAGCCGCCCCAGACCTGGTTGGTGCCCCGGGACGAGGCGCGCTGGGAGAGCCTGCCCTCCTTGCCGACGACGCGGCTGACGCGCTCGAGCTCGGTGCCCAGCGCCTGGTTGGCGCCGATGATGTCGTTGAGGCCGTCGGCGAGCTTGCCGGCCACGCCGGTCCAGGAGAGCGGCATGCGCGCGGAGAAGTCCCCGACCTCCACGAGGCTCAGGACGCGCAGCAGCTCCTCGGCCTCGGCGGGCTCGAGGTGGATGGGCGAGGTCGTGGGCATGGGTCTGAGGACCGTCCTGTGCGTCGGACCGGGCGCGTCGCCGCGACCCGCCCATGGGGAGGCGGCCGCCATCCGGCCGGGGGCCGGTGGAGCCGATGCCACCATCATCGGCATCCTGGCGCAGGAGGATGAACGGTGGTCACTTACCGACCTGCCGGGGAGCCACCTGCACGATCGCGCCCACGGGCAGGAGTCGCAACCTCCCGGGCCGAAGCGGGTTGACCGAGAAGATGGCCGACGTCGCCCGCCACGTCCTCACTCGCCGCCGCGCGCTCAAGCTGGGTGCGGCCGCGGGGGTCGGGACCGTCGTCGCGCCCGCCGCGGCGCTCGGCGCCGCGACCGACCGCCCGTCGTCGCCGCGCTCCTTCGCGATGGCCGTGCGCAGCGCGGCCTTCGGGGCCGGCCGCCGCACCGAGGTGCTCCGCGCGCCCGCGCGCTTCGACCTCGTCGGCGTGGCCGGGCACGGCACGGCGCGGGCCGGCCTGCAGGCGCGGGTGCGCCCCCGCGGCGGGCGGTGGAGCCCGTGGGTGCCGCTCGCGGGCGGCGCCGACCACGCCCCGGACCGGCCGCGGCGCAACGAGGCCTCCGACCCGGTCTGGACCGGCGGCGCCGACGAGCTCCAGCTGCGCGCGGCCGGCCCGCTGCCCGCCGGCGGCGTCGAGCTGCGCTTCGTCGCCGTCCCCGCGGGCGTCGGGGCCGAGGTGCCGGGACTGCGCGCCCAGGGCCGCGCGGCCCAGGCGGGCATGCCGGCGATCATCTCCCGCGACGTCTGGGGCGCCGCCGCGGTGCGCCCGCGCAACGACCCCGCCTACGGCCAGGTGCAGATGGCCCTCGTGCACCACACGGTCTCGGCCAACAGCTACGAGCCGCAGGACTCGGCGGGCATCGTGCTCGGCATCGCCAAGTACCACCGCGACTCCAACGGCTGGTCGGACATCGGCTACAACTTCCTCGTCGACCAGTTCGGGCAGGTCTTCGAGGGCCGCGCCGGGGGCATCGAGGCCGCCGTCGTCGGCGCCCAGGCCCAGGGCTGGAACTCGGCCTCGACCGGCATCGCGACCATCGGCACGTTCGAGGCGGTCGCCTTCCCCGACGCCGGGCTGCGCTCGCTCGTGCAGCTCCTCGCCTGGAAGCTCTCGCTGCACGGCGTGCCCGCGACGGGCTCCGTGGCGCTGGAGTCCCTCGGCGGGGCGGAGAACCGCTGGCCACGGGGCGAGCAGGTCACCTTCCAGCGCATCTCGGGGCACCGCGACGGGTGCTCGACCTCCTGCCCGGGCTCGGCGCTCTACGGCCAGCTGCCGGCGATCCGCCAGCGCACCGCGGCCATCGTGCCGACCGCCCCCGCACCGGTGATCGGCGATCCGAAGCTCAGCGCCACCGCGGTCTCCACCCGCGCGACCTACGGCGCCGACGCGGTCGTCGCCGGCAAGCTGCTGGACGGCGCGGGCGCGCCGCTGGCCGGCGTCGCGGTGAGCGTGCAGAAGCGCGGCTCCAGCGCGTGGACGACCGTCGCGCGCACGACGACGGGCGGCGACGGGTCGTGGTCGGCCCGGCTGCCCTGGCGCCGCGCGGGCCAGCTGCGCGCCGCGGCGACGGCGGTGGGCGCGCAGCTGCGCTCCCCGGCGGTGACGATCGCCATCGACCCGCTCCTGCAGGTGTCCCGCGTGGCCTCGCGCGTGCAGGCGGGGCGCGGCCTGCGCGTCGCCGGCCGGGTCCGCCCCGCGGGCACGGTCAGCGTGCTGATCGAGCGCCAGGGCTCCGACGGCGCCTACCGGCGCTCCAGCGTCGTGGAGCTCCGGGCGCGGGACGGGCGCTTCGGCCAGGCCGTGACGATGCGCTCGCCCGGGCTCTTCCGGCTCACCGTCCGGGCCACCGCCGACGGCCGCACGACGTCGGCGCCGCCGGTGATCGTGCGGGTCGTGCGCGAGGCCGCCGACGTGGGCTCCTCGCGCTCGGGCGGCGCGGCGAGCGCGCCGGGCACCGCCCCACCGGACACCTCGGGCGGCGCGAGCACGTCGATGCCGACGTCCGCCGGGCGCTCCGGCGGCGCTTCCGCCTAGCGGCGCTCCGAAGATGGGATCAGGTCCCATCAACGCGCTAGGCTGCGGCGGCGGTGCTCGACGTCCTCTCGCTCCCCTTCGCCCAGCGCGGGCTGCTCGCCGTGGTGCTGCTCTCCGTGGGCGCGGGGCTCGTCGGCACGTGGATCGTCCTGCGCGGCCTGGCCTTCTACTCCCACGCGGTGGGCACGGCGACCTTCCCGGGCCTCGTCCTGGCCGACGGCCTGGGCTTCGGCGCCTCGCTGGGGGCGGCGGGGACGGCGGCGCTCGTGGCGATCGGCGTGGGCGCGCTGTCGCGCTCGGACCGCGCGCGCGACCGCTACGACTCGCTCACCGCGCTCGTGCTCGTCGGGGCGCTCGCGCTCGGGATCGTCCTGGCCAGCGACGTCTTCGGCTCGCAGGCCGGCGTGGAGAGCCTGCTCTTCGGCTCGCTGCTGCTCATCGACGCCGGCGACCTGTGGCTCATGGGCGCCGCGAGCGCGCTCGCCGTCGTCGCGGGGCTCCTGCTCGAGCACCGCTGGGTGCTGACGGGCTTCGACCCCGAGGCCGCCCGCGCCCTCGGGGTGCGCTCCGGCCGCTCGGACCTCGTCCTGCTCGCCGTGGTCGCCACGCTGGCGGTGGCCGCGCTGACGGCGGTCGGCGCGCTGCTGGCCAC
>CAXUES010000076.1:0-7601 GCA_964250185.1 uncultured Solirubrobacteraceae bacterium
CGCCGCGACGATCGCCACGACGGCGAGGAGCCCCGCCAACAGGGAGAGGCGCACCCGCGACATCCGCTCCGCAGCGTAGGTGCCTCCCGGGCCGCGATGCGGTCAAGCTGCTGCCCGTGCCCCGCACCATCGCCGACGACCGTGCCTTGCTCGACGACGTCCTCGCCGAGGTCATGCGCTCCAGCGCGGGCGGCGAGGGGACCGTCGAGCTGCTCGCCGAGGCCGTGCGCCTCGCCCAGGCCGCCCGCCGGGACGACGCCGGCGCCGCGGACGAGCTCGCCGGGCTCGTCGAGGGCCTCGACCTCGACGCGGCGGGTGCCCTGGCCCGCGGGCTCACCAACGCCCTGGGGCTGCAGAACCTCGCCGAGGACAACGAGCGCATGCGGCGCGTGCAGGCCCGCGAGCGGCGCGAGGCGCCCGCGCCCCGCCGCGGCTCGCTGCGCGACGCGATCGGCCGCCTCGCCGCCGCGGGCGTCACCGCCGAGCAGGTCGCCGAGCGGCTGCAGGCGGCCGAGATCCGCCTCGTCCTCACCGCCCACCCCACCGAGGCGCGGCGGCGCACCGCCCTGGACAAGCTCTCGCGGATCTTCGGTGTCCTGCGCGACCTCGACGAGCGCTCCGAGCTCCCCCACCGCCTGGACGATGCCCGCCGCCGCCTGCTGGCCACCGTGCAGGAGCTGTGGGGCTCCGACGAGCTGCGCGCCGTCGACCGCACCGTGCTCGACGAGGTCCGCGCGGGCCTCGTGTTCCTCGCGGGGACGATCGCCACGACGGTCCCCGCCGTCTACCGCGACCTCGAGGAGGCCATCGCCGAGCACTACCCCGGCGCCGACGTGCCGGTCCCGTCGCTGCTGCGCTTCGGGTCGTGGATGGGCGGCGACCGCGACGGCAACCCGTTCGTCACCGCCGACGTGACGCTGCAGGCGCTCGCGCTCATGCGCGAGCAGTGCCTGCGCCTGCTGGAGGAGCGCGTGACGATGCTCGCCGGGCGCATCTCGCTGTCGGACCGCGTCGGCCCGCCCGCCGAGGGCCTCGGCGACCTGGAGGCCGGCCTGGCCGAGGCCTTCCCCGCGCGCGCCGCCGAGCTGCGGGCCGCCAACCCCGCCGAGCCCTACCGGCGCGCGCTGTCGCTCATGGCCGCCCGCACGCGCGCCACCCGCGACGGCTCGCCGCTGGGCTACGGCGCGCCCGCCGAGCTCGTGGCCGACCTCCGGGCGATCGAGGCCGCCCTGGTCGCCGACGGCGGCGCCCTCACCGCGCGGGGCGACCTACGCGACGTGCTGCGCCAGGTGGAGGCGTTCGGCTTCCACTTCGCCCGCCTCGACGTCCGCCAGAACGCCGGCCGCCATCGCGCCGCGCTCGACGAGGTCCTCAGCACGCTCGGCGTGCAGGAGGGCTACGCCGACCTGGACCCGGACGCCCGCGCGGAGCTGCTGTGCCGCGAGATCGCCGACCGGCGCCCGCTCGTGCCGACCGAGATCGACGGCTTCAGCGAGGACACCCAGGAGGTGCTGCGGACGTTCCGGGCGCTGCACGCCGCGCTGGAGGGCGAGCACCGCGGCGCCGTGGACGCCTACGTCATCTCCCACTGCGACACCCCGGCCGACGTGCTCGAGGTGCTGCTGCTCATGAAGGAGAGCGCCCTGTGCCGCGCCGGCGGCGAGGGCGCCGTCCTGCGGATCGTGCCGCTGTACGAGTCGGGCGCGACGCTCGACGCCGCGCCGGAGACGCTCCGCGACCTGCTCGCCCGGCCGGTGTACCGCGCGGCGCTGGCGGCGATGGGCGACGAGCAGGAGGTGATGGTCGGCTACTCGGACTCCAACAAGGACGTGGGCTACCTCGCGTCGAGCTGGGCGACCTACCGCGCGCAGGTCGGGATGGCCGAGGTCTTCCGGGAGCACGGCGTGCACTGGACGTTCTTCCACGGCCGCGGCGGCGCCGTGGGCCGCGGCGGCGGCCCGACGAGCCGGGCGATCGCCGCGCTGCCCGCCGGGACCGTCGACGGGCGCCTGAAGATGACCGAGCAGGGCGAGGTGCTCTCGGCGAAGTACCTCGTGGAGGAGATCGCCCACCGCGAGCTCGAGCTCACCACGAGCGCGGTGCTGACCTCGGCGCTGGGTGAGCGCTCCGGGCCCGACCCGGCGACCCTGGAGCGCTACGAGGCGGTGCTGGAGCGGATGGCCGCCGTCTCGCGCGACGCCTACCGCGCCGTGGTCCACGACGACCCGGACTTCGCCGAGGCCTTCGCGACGATCACCCCGTCGGAGGAGATCTCCCGGCTGCAGCTCGGGTCGCGGCCCGCCAAGCGCACGAAGGACGGCGGCATCGACGACCTGCGGGCGATCCCCTGGGTCTTCTCCTGGACGCAGGCGCGCATCGTGCTGCCCGCCTGGCTCGGGCTGGGCGCGGCGCTGGAGCGCGCGCGGGAGGAGGAGGGCCTCGAGCTCCTGCAGGAGATGGAGCGCGACTGGCCGTCGTTCTCGGCCCTGATCTCCAACGCGGAGATGGCCTGCACGAAGGCCGACCCGGCGATCGCCGAGCGCTACGTGGCGCTGTGGGACGACCCCGAGCCGCGCGACCGCCTGTGGGGCGCGCTGCGCTCCGAGCTGGAGCGCACCCGCCGCGAGCTCGTGCTCGTCCGCGGCGAGGAGCGGCTGCTGGACCGCGAGCCGGTCCTGCAGGCCGCCATCGACGAGCGCAACCCCTACGTCGACCCGCTGTCGTTCCTGCAGGTCGTGCTGCTGCGCCGGCTGCGCGCGACCTCCGGCGAGCCCGACGAGCGGGTGCGCCGCCTGTCGCTGCTGACCGTCAACGGCATCGCCGGCGGGCTGCGCAACACGGGCTGACTAGACGGCGCTGACCTCCTCCTCGTCCGCCACGCGGAACGAGGAGCCGCAGCCGCAGGCCGCGACCACGTTGGGGTTGGTGACCTTGAAGCCCGCGCCCTGCAGGGAGTCGACGTAGTCGATGACCGAGCCGTCGACGTAGGGCAGCGACTGCGCGTCGACGAGGACGCGCAGCCCGTGGTCCTCGAAGACCACGTCGCCGGCCTTCTCCTCGTCGAAGGCGAGGTTGTACTGGAAGCCCGAGCAGCCACCGCCCTTCACGCCCACGCGGAGGCCCGCGGAACTGACGTCGCCGTCCTGGGAGTCCAGGAACTCGGTGACCTTCACGGCGGAACCGTCGGTGAAGACGATGCCCTTGGCGTTGTAGGTGACCTGCTGGGCGGTGCTCACTTCACTAAGGATAGCGACCGCTACCCTGCGCACCAGTGCCGCATCCCGACGAGCTCAAGCAGCGCATCGAGGCCGCCCTCCCGGGCTCCTCCGCCGAGGTGGAGGACTGGACGGGCGGCGGCGACCACTTCCGCGCGACGGTCGTGGCGCCCCAGTTCGACGGGTTGCCCCGGATCCGCCAGCACAAGCTCGTCTACGACGTGTTCGGCGACGAGATCGGTGCCGCGATCCACGCCCTCTCCCTCAAGACCAGCGCCACCTAGGCGTTCACCCGCACCCGAGCGAGGTCCCTCCCATGGCCGACGAGTCCCCCATCCGCGACGCCATCAAGCAGGCGATCGACGAGAACGACGTGATCCTCTTCATGAAGGGCACGCCCGACGCCCCCGCGTGCGGCTTCTCCGCGCGCACCGCGGGCGCCCTGCAGGCCCTCGGCGCGCCGTTCGCGGCCGTCGACATCCTGCCCGACCCCCGCATCCGCCAGGAGCTCAGCGCGCTGAGCGAGTGGCCGACCATCCCGCAGCTCTTCGTCAACCACGAGCTCGTGGGCGGCGCGGACATCGTCAGCGAGATGTACGAGACGGGCGAGCTGGCCGAGGTCCTGGGCATCAAGCCCGAGGCCGACGCCCCCGCCGAGGCGCCGGAGTCCGTGCCGACCGGTGCGGCGCCCATGCAGATCGAGAACCGCCTGTAACGACCCCTGTCGGGACGGGTCGGCGGAGCCGACCCGATGGCTATCTGACGACCACCTGGGTCCGGGCGCTCCCACCGACGCGTCCGGGCCCCAGGTCGATCGCCTGCGCGTCGGCCCGCCCGACCCGCGCGGTGAGCTTCGGCTGCACCGCGATGTCGGCGACCTGCGTCGCGAGCTCAGGGACGGTGCGCGCCTCGTCGGTGCCGCCGCCGTCCTCGCCGCCCAGGTCTAGGACGAGCCCGAGCTCCCCGCCACTTCCCCCGGCGACCACGTCGGGGTCCGTGCCGCGCAGGACGAGCTCCTGCTCCCCGCGCGCGGCGTCCGACGCCACGCGCACGTCCACCCCGCGCGTCAGGTCGCCGCCCGTCTCGCGGTGCACGACGACCCGCACGCGGGTGCGCTCCCCGCGGCGCAGCACCCGCGGCGCGCGCACGGAGCGCAGGTAGGACTGGCGCGTCTCGCGGCGCAGGGAGAGGTCGATCGCGACGCCCTTGACCTGCAGCGGGCCGTAGCGGTAGCCGTCCAGCGCCGCGGTCGCCGCGGCGACGTCCCCGACGAGCGGGCCGTTGACCAGGCCGTCGACGCTCCCCGCCCCGCCGACGTACTCCTTGCAGTAGCGCAGCGGCTTGGCGGACTGGCGCACGGCGATGCGCAGGCACAGCCGACCGGACTGGCGCGCGGGGACGCCGCCGAGCGTCGTGTAGGCCAGCTGGGCCACCGCGACCGGCGCGACCTGGCTGAGCGCCGAGGTGCCCGTGGGCAGCCCGACGCCGGTCTCGTCGGCGACCTGCACCCGCGCGACCTGCTTGGTGCCCCGGTCGAGGTCATGGGCGGTCACCGTCATCGGGAAGGCCGGCGGCCCGGCGCCGAGGCGGCCGACCACGGCGCTGATCGCGTCGTTGGTCAGCGTGCCGATGACGTGGCCGGGCGTCGCGTACTTGTAGCTGGAGAGCTCCGCCGAGCCGACCGGGTTGTCCACCACGTCGTAGACGTAGGAGTCCTGGAGGAACAGGCTGCGGGCACCCGCCGAGTCCAGCGGGTGGCCGAAGGCCCACAGGCGGTCGCCGTCGACGTAGGAGACCGTCCCGATCGCCCCGGAGCTGATGTCCCCCGCGGCCAGGCCGACGGCCATCGAGGAGCCGGGCACCATCGGCACGCGGGCGAAGTCGGCGGGCGGCGCGGGCGCGGCGTACACCTCGCGGCCGGCCTTGGCCCCCACGGCCTGGACGGCGCGGGCCACCGGCGAGGACAGCCCGGAGAAGCTCAGGGGCGAGTCGACGGGCCTGGCCGAGCGCACGAGCGCGGCGCGCACCCTGGTCCGCACGGGCGCCTCGACCGGCTCGCCGAGCACCGAGGCGATCGGCGTGGCCAGGCCGACGTCGTTGCCGTACTGGCCGATGGTGGCGGAGATCGCGCCCGCGATGCGCGGGGTGCCGGTGGCGTCCGGGCACCACATCGGGGAGCCCGAGAACCCCGAGGCGATCCCGCTGGCCTGCACCTCGGGCCCCGATGTGCGCACGAGGATGAACGGCTGGCGGGCCGCGGCGTCGCCGGCCACGACGCCGAGCACGTCGACGTCGAAGGGCGTCGGGGTCGTCCCCTTGACCACGGTGTAGCCCGTGCAGCGCATCCCGTCGCGGACCTGGTCGAGGGCCATGGTGGGCGCGCCCGCGGCGTGGGCGGCAGGCGCGGCCGCGCCGCAGGCGGCGGCCACGAGGGCGAGGGGAACGCAGCGACGGGGCACGGGCGGACCGAGGGTAGACCTGTGGGACGGCCCCCGCGCCGTCTGGGCGCGAGGCGCCGGTAGCCTCGCCGGGTGCCCGAGGACCTCCAGCCGCTGGCCGCCCTGCGCTGGGACGGCACCCGCCTCTCGCTGCTCGACCAGACCCAGCTCCCGGGCCGCGAGGCCTGGATCTCCTGCGCCTCCGCCGCGGACGTCGCCGGCGCCGTGGCGCGGCTGGCGGTGCGCGGCGCGCCGAACATCGGGATCGCGGGCGCCTACGGCGTGGCGCTGGAGGTCGCGCGGACGGCCGACTGGGAGCCCGGCGTCGCCGCGCTGCGCGACGCGCGCCCGACCGCGGTCAACCTCGCGTGGGCCGTGGACCGCGTCGCGGCCGTCGCCCGGGCCGGAGGATCCGACGCGGCCCGGGCGGCCGCCGAGGCGCTGCACGCCGAGGAGGACAAGGCCTCCCTCGCGGTGGCCGCCGCGGGCGCCGACTGGCTGCAGGCGCGGGGCGCCACCACGCTGCTGACCCACTGCAACACCGGCGTGCTCGCCTGCGCGGCGGGCGGCTCCGCCCTGGGCTGCGCGCTGGAGCTCGCCCGGCGCGGGAGCCCCGTGCGGGTGCTCGTCAGCGAGACGCGCCCGCTCCTGCAGGGCGCGCGGCTGACCGCCTACGAGTGCGACCGCGCCGGGATCGACTACGCCGTCCTGGCCGAGGGAGCGGCCGCGGGCCTCATGCTCCGCGGCGAGGTGGACGCGGTGCTGGTGGGCTGCGATCGCGTCGCGGCCAACGGCGACACGGCCAACAAGGTCGGCACGCTCACCCACGCGCTGGCCGCGCGCGCGGCGGGCATCCCGTTCCTGGTCGTCGGCCCGACCTCCAGCGTCGACCTCGGCATCGACGACGGCGACGCGATCCCCATCGAGGAGCGCGAGGCCGACGAGCTGCGCCGGACCCCGGGCGGCGAGCTGCTCACGCCGGCCGACGCGCCCGTGCGCAACCCCGCCTTCGACGTCACCCCCGCCGCCTACGTCACCGCGCTGGTCACCGAGCGCGGCATCGCCGAGCCGCCCGACGCGGGCTCGGTCGCCCGGCTGGCCGGCGACGCAGCGGGCGCACCGGCCACCTGAGGCCACGGGTAGGGCACCACCGTGCCCGTGCTGAAGGCCACCGATCCCGCCGCCCGCGCCGCCGTGCGCGCGCGCCTGCTGTCCGCCGAGGTGGTCGCCTGCCACGACGACGCCGACGGGCTGAGCTCGGGCGCGCAGCTGCTGCGCGCGCGGGGCGAGTCGGCCGACGCCGCGTGGCTGCCCGCCCCGAGCCAGGGACCGTGGGCCCGCGAGGGGCTCCCGCCGGGCGACATCGCGATCCTCGACCTCGGCCTGCGCGCGCTCGACGGCCCGGCCGTCCTGCTCGACCACCACGTGCCCGAGGCCGAACCCGACGAGGGCCAGCTCGCCATGACCGGCCACGGCGAGGAGCCCGAGACGAGCACGAGCGCGCTCGTGGCCGGCGTGCTGGGTCCGGACGGCGGCGCGGTGCCGTGGCTCGCCGCCCTGGGCGCCTTCGGTGACCTCGGCTCGCCGGGGCTCGCGCTGCCCGAGGCCGCCGGCGCCCGGCGGACCGCGGTGCGCAAGCTCGCCCCGCTGGTCAACGCGCCGCGGCGCCTGCGCGACGGCCCCGTCCGGACGGCGCTCGCGCTGCTGGTGGAGTCCGAGGACGCCGCCGCGGCGCTCGCCGACCCGCGCATCGCCGTGCTCGAGGAGGCGAAGGCGGCCTGGCGCGGGTCCTTCGACCGCGCGGTGCGCACCGCGCCGCGGATGGGGAGCGAGGTCGCGCTGCTGCTCTTCGACGAGCCCTGCCGGATCCATCCGCTCGTGGCCACGGCGTGGGAGCGGCGCCTGCGGCCCCGGCTGCGGCGCGGGGATGGTGAAGTCGCGCCCGGCC
>CAXUES010000076.1:7611-10484 GCA_964250185.1 uncultured Solirubrobacteraceae bacterium
CGGCCGGTCATGGCGGCCAACGTCGGCTGGCTGGAGGACGGGCGCGTGAGCTTCGCGCTGCGCGGCGGCGCGCCCGACGCCGATCTGCGGGCGCTGCTCGCCGCCGCGCTGCCCGAGGCCTCCGACGACGAGTTCGGCCACGGCCACCCGCGGGCGACGGGCGGCACGCTCGTCCCCGACCGCTTCGCGCTGCTGCTCGAGCGCCTCGGCGTGGCCCTCTAGCCCGAGCGCCCCGCCCGCCAGGCGAGGTGCTCGACGATCCGGCGGGAGTCGCAGATCGGCGCCTCGCCGTCGATGACCACCACGGGCACGTGGTCCTGCCCGGTCAGCGCGACGACGGCGTCGCGGCGGCCGCGGCGCTGCGGCTCTCTGACCTCCTCGACCTCGTGGCCGGCGGCCCGCAGCTCCCGGGCCACGCGCCCGCAGGGGCACAGCCAGTTCGTCGGGGTGCGGCAGCGGTGCAGGACGGCGTGGCCCACGACCTCGGGTTCTAGCGCCTGCGCCGGAGGCTCATCGGCCCAGGCGCCCGCCCACGCTCGCCGCGCGCCGCAGCAGCGCACCGGTGAGGCGCAGGTCGGCGCGCTGGCGGCTGCCCGCGGGCCGCAGGCGCTCCCCCTCGCGCTCCCGGTACCAGTCGATGGTCCGTCGCAGGGCCTCCTCGTGGTGGCCCGGGACCCAGCCGAGCTCGCGCCGCGCCTTCGTGGACCGGTAGGCCCAGCGAAGGCCCATCGCGCGCAGCTCCTGGTCGTGCAGGCGCGGGACGCCGGGAAGCGGCGGCAGCGCCCGGCCGAGCAGGAGCGCCGCCTCGCGCGGGAGCTTGACCGCGGGCGGCTCGACGCCGCTGAGGCGCGCGAGGTCGGCGAAGAGCCGGTCCCAGGTGAAGTTGCGGTTGCCGAGGATGTAGCGGTCGCCGACCACGCCGCGCTCCTCGGCGAGGACCACGCCGCGGGCGACGTCCTCCACGTCGACGATGTTGACCGCGCCGTCGACGTAGGCGCCGATCTCCGCGCGCAGGAAGCGCCGCACGAGCGCGGTCGAGGTCCGGTGCACGTCACCGCGGCCGAAGCACACGCACGGGTTGACGACCACGACCGGCAGGCCGGCGGCCGCCAGGCGGACCGCCTCCAGCTCGGCCTCGTGCGCGGCGTTGACGTAGGAGATGCCGTGGCCGCCGGCGGAGAACACGAGGCGCTCGTCGGCCGTCGTGCCGGGCGCCGCCGGGCCGACGGCGGCGAAGGAGGAGACGTGCACGACCCGCCCGACGCCGGCGCGCAGCGCCTCGCGCAGGACCAGGCGCGTGCCGTCCACCGTCACGCGGAACTGCTCCTCGTGGGAGGCGCGCAGCGACGTGAGGCCGGCGGCGTGGACGAGGCGGTCGGCGCCCTTCAGCGCCCGGCGCACGCTCGTGCGATCCAGGACGTCGCAGGCGATCTGCTCGACGTCGAGGCCGAGCAGCTGCTCCTGCGGGGAGCTCGCGCGGACGGTCACGCGGACGCGGTCGCCGCGCGCCACGAGCGCCCGCACGACGGCGGAGCCCACGAACCCCGTCCCGCCCGTCACCACCGTCGTCGCCACGTCGCGCATCCTCCCAGGCGGCAGTTAGTGTCGCCGCGATGCCTCCCGTCGCCCTCGTGTCCGACACCACGCACTACCTCCCCCCCGCGCTGGTCCAGGAGGCCGACGTCCACGTCGTCTCGCTGTACGTGACCACGGGAGACGGCGCCTCGGTGCGCGAGGCGGACATCACCGACCTCGGGGCCTACTACGACGAGCTGCGCGCGGGCACGGGGCTGCCCACCACGTCGCAGCCCTCGATCGGCGACTTCCTCACGGTCTACGAGCCGCTGCTGGAGGCGGGCCGCGACATCGTCAGCGTCCACCTCGCGGGCGGCATCTCGGGCACGGTGGAGTCCGCGCGGCAGGCCGCCGCGCAGGCCATGGCCGACCATCCCGGCCGCCGGGTCGAGGTGCGCGACTCGGCGAGCGCCTGCGGCGGCCTCGGCGCGATCGTCCTGGCCGGCGCCGCGGCGGCCCGCGGGGGCGCCGATGTCGACGGCGTGGCCGCCCGCGTCGACGAGGCCATCGCCGCCGCGCGGATCTGGTTCGCCGTGGACACGCTCGAGTTCCTGCGTCGCGGTGGCCGCATCGGCAACGCCCAGGCGTGGCTCGGCGGGGCGCTGAAGGTCAAGCCGATCCTCACCGTCCGCGGCGAGATCGTCCCCATCGAGCGCGTCCGCACGAGCTCCCGCGCCTTCGCCCGGATGGTCGAGTTCATGACGACGCTCTCGGAGGAGGGCGCGACGGCCTGGATGATCCAGCACATCCAGGCGCCCGCCGAGGCGGAGCGCCTCGCGGAGGCGGGGCGCGCGCACTTCGGGACCGACCCGGTCGTGATCTCGGAGATCGGGCCGGTCATCGGGGCCCACGTGGGCCCCGGTCTGCTCGGCGTGGGCGGCGTGCCGCCCGCGCTGCTCGCCTGATCGGCGAGCAGCCGCCCGAGCGCTACTTGCGGCGGAAGAGCCCGCCGACGGCGGCGACGCCGCCGCCGATGAGGAAGCCCGCGACCGCGGCGCCGATGAGCACCTTGTCGCGGTTCTCCACGATCTTCTTGCGCCAGTCGGTGAGCTCGGCGACCTCACCGCGCAGGGCGAGGATGGACCGCGCGAGCTGCTCGCGCTCGCGCTCGATGTCCTGGCGGATCTGCTCGGGCGAGCGCTTGGTGGCCGGTGTGCTCATGACAGCTCCTTGGTCCGCGAGTCCTTGACGGTCTCCTGGATGCGCTTGGCCTCGGTGATCGCGAGCTCCGGCTT
Organism: uncultured Solirubrobacteraceae bacterium; assembly: GCA_964250185.1. Taxonomy (GTDB): domain Bacteria; phylum Actinomycetota; class Thermoleophilia; order Solirubrobacterales; family Solirubrobacteraceae; genus Paraconexibacter. The sequence goes on from CAXUES010000076.1 coordinate 10,422, forward strand.
GGGCGGGCTGCCCTTCTTGAACGCCTTGACGGCGAGCAGGCCGGCGATGCCCGCGATGACCAG
>CAXUES010000077.1:0-1273 GCA_964250185.1 uncultured Solirubrobacteraceae bacterium
GCCGGCCGTTGGACTCCCGCTGCGCGCGCTCGAAGTGCCGGTAGGCCTGCAGGAACGTCTGCTCCGTGAGGTCCTCGGCGTCGTGGTGGTCGCCCACCCGGTAGTAGCAGTAGGAGTACACGTCCTTGAGGTGCGCCCGGTACAGCTCCGAGAAGCGCTCGTCGAGCTCCGCCTTCTCCACGCGTCGAGCGTAGTGGCGGAGCGGACGGCGGCTCGTCGCCGAGTGGTCCGCTAGGCGGCCTTGACGACGGAGGGACGGGAGGGCCGCGTGACCGAGCGGGCCCACGCCTCGGCGTCGGCCTCGCCGGCGACGACGGCGGCCAGGCCCTCGACGCCGGGGGCGCGCACGTCGGCCGCGCGCAGGAGCCCGGGGAGCAGCGCGAGCGTCGTGCGCTCCTCGGCGCTGCGGGAGCGCCCCGGCCCCGCGAGCACCGCGGCGACGAGGTCGCCCGCGCCGGCCGGCCCGGTGAAGGTGCCCGCCTGCGCGCCGCGGGCGGTGGCCAGCGCGACGACCTCCTCGAAGACCCGGCCCGCAGCGGCGCCCGCCGCGTTGTGGCCCTCGGCCACCGCGGCGGTGGCGGCCAGCGCGGCCACCGTGCCCGCGACGGAGGCCAGCGAGGCGCCCGCCAGGTCGCGCGAGGCGCGCGCGTCCAGGCCGGCGAGGCGCAGCAGGTCGCAGAGCTCGCGGGGCAGGCCCGCCTCGGTGCCCGCCACGAGCAGCGCGGCGCCGTGCTCGAGGTGCTCCGCGGCGTCGGCGGGACCCGCGACGCAGGCCACCCGCGCGTGCGGGAGCGCGGCGGCGACGTGCTCGGCGGGCAGCGCGCCCGACGGCGCGACGAGGCCGCGCGAGAGGACGAGCACGCCGGCGCCCGGCCGCACGCGCGCGCCGTGGTCGGCCAGGGCGACCGGCAGCCCGTGGGCCGGCACCGCGAGCACGACGAGGTCCGCGGCGGCGACGTCGAGGTCGTCGGCCGCGACGACCTCGAGGCCGGCGGGCAGCGCGTGGCCGGGCAGGTAGCGGCCGTTGATGCCGCCGTGCTGGGCGATCGCGTCGACCTGCTCGCCCGTGCGGCAGCCCAGCTGCACGTCGAGGCCCGCGCGCGAGAGCGCCACGGCCAGGCCGGTGCCCTGCTCCCCCGCGCCCACCACGACGGCGCGGCGGATGGCCGGCGTGCCGCCGAGCCACTCCCACTGCAGCTGCACGCAGGGCCAGATGCGCTCCGTCACCGCGGCGGCGAGCTGCGGGGAGGGGTCCTGGACGACGGGGAAGGTG
>CAXUES010000077.1:1283-5622 GCA_964250185.1 uncultured Solirubrobacteraceae bacterium
GGGGCAACAGTCGGGCCCGTCCAGCCGCTGAAGGCGATTGGCACCCTCGGCGCCAAGTGGGCGCTGAGCGGTCAGCGGCCGGCCCGCGCGGATGGAGATCTTGTGCGGGCGCACGCGCCAGCCCTCGCGGATGCGGTCGGTGCCGCGCACCGCGACCGGCACGATCGGCGCGCCCGTCTCCAGCGCCAGGCGCCCGACGCCGCGCTTGGGGCGGCCCAGGCCGCCGGGCCGGTTGCGCGTGCCCTCCGGGAAGATCAGGACGGCGTCGCCGCGCTCCAGGATCGCGCGGGCGGTGCCCATGGCGTCCTCGTCGGCGGCGCCGCGGTCGATCGGGAAGGCGCCCAGGCTGTTGAGGAACCAGCCTCGCAGCGGGCGGTCCACGAAGAGCTCCTTCTTGGCCACGAAGTAGATCGGCCGGCGGGCCATCACCGCGATGACGAACGGGTCCAGGAACGAGCGGTGGTTGGCCGCGAAGATGACGGGCCCGGTGGCCGGGATGTGCTCGCGGCCCAGGCGAGACAGGCGCCAGTACACGTGGAAGAACGGCTGCAGCACGGCGCGGACGATCCAGTAGACGAGCGGGTTGACCCCGCGCGTGCGGGCTCGGTCCAGGAGGGCGTCGCGCTGCATGCTGCTTGTCGTACCGGCGCGTGTGCCGCGGGTTACAGTCGACCCCCATGCCCCGCTCCCGTGCCGTCACCGTCCGTGGCGCCCTCGCCGGAGCCGTCGCGGCCTCGGTCTGGGCCGCCCAGCAGCCGCTGGACATGCGCCTCTTCGGCGTCCCCTACGACGACGCCGAGCTGCTGGGCAGCGCGGTCACGCAGGGCCGGTGGGCCGGCCCGCTGGGCCTCGTGCTCCACGCGGCCAACGGCGCGGCCTTCGGCGCGCTCTACGCCAACCTGGCGCCGCGCCTGCCGCTCCCCGCGTGGGCGCGCGGGCCGGCCGCGGGGATGATCGAGCACGTCGCGACGTGGCCGAGCACCAAGTACGTGCCCCGCTTCCACCCCGACGGCGGGCGCTTCCCGCAGCTCTGGGGCTCCGGGCCCGCGCTGGCGCAGGCGACGTGGCGCCACCTGCTCTTCGGCGCGGTGCTCGGCGAGGTCGAGCGGCGCCTGAACCCGCCGGCGCCCGCGCCGGAGCCTGCACCGGACCCCGTCGCGCCCGACCCGGCCGCGGTCTCCTCCAACGGCCACGGCGACGCGGCCGCCGCCGCGGCGCGCGCCTAGGCCCGGGCCGCTCCGGCGCCGCCCGCGGCCCGGATCGCCGCCATCAGCGAGGCGGCGTCGAAGGCGCCCTCCAGCAGCTGCCCGCCGGAGAAGAAGGCCGGCGTGCCGGGGACCTGCGAGGCCTGCCCCGAGGCGAGGTCGGCGGCGATGCGCGCGAGCACCGGCTCGGCGTCCACGTCGGCCTCCAGCCGGGCCCGGTCGAGGTCGAGCCGGCGCAGCGCCTTGAGCACGTCGCGGTCGCCGAGCCGGCCCTGCTGGCGGTAGAGCACGTCGTGGGCCTCCCAGAAGCGGCCCTGCCGCCCGGCGGCCTCGGCCCACTGCGCGGCGCGCTGGGCCTGCGGGTGGAGCTCCGGAAGGGGGAAGTTGCGGAAGGCGAAGCGCAGCTCGCCCGCCATCCGCTGCTCCACGCGCGCGAGGATGCCCTGCGCCGCCTGGCAGAACGGGCACTCGTAGTCGCCGTACATGAGCAGGTCGAAGGGGGCGTCGGCGGGGCCGCGGACGTGGTCCTCGGCGGAGAGGGGCGGCGTGAGCTCGGCGGGCATCGCGACCGACCATAGGATCGCCCCCAGACGTGGGCGAGCTCGAGTACCTCTTCCTCCTGCTCGTCGTCGCCGCCGGCGTGGTCCGCCTGGCCGACGCGGTCTCGGTGCCCTACCCCATCGTCCTGGTCCTGCTGGGCCTCGGCGCGGGGGCGCTGCCCTTCACCCCGGACATCCGCCTGGAGCCCGAGGTCGTCTTCCTCGTCTTCCTCCCACCGCTGCTCTTCAGCGCGGCCTGGAGCTCCTCGCCGCAGGAGCTGCTCTCCGAGGCGCGACCGGTCGCGGGCCTGGCCATCGGCCTCGTGGTGCTCACGATGTGCGCGGTCGCGGTCGTCGCCCACGCCCTGGTGGACGGGCTGGGCTGGGCCGCCGCCTTCGCCCTCGGCGCGGTGGTCGCGCCGACCGATCCCGTCGCGGCCATCGCGACCTTCAGCCGCCTCGGGGTGCCCGAGCGCGCCAGGTCCATGGTGGAGGTCGAGGCGATGCTCAACGACGCCGTCCCGCTCGTGGCCCTGCCGCTGGCCACCGCCGCCGTGGTGGCCGGCACCTTCGACTTCGGGGAGGCCGCGGGCAAGTTCGTGCTCACCGCGATGGGCGGGATCGCCGTGGGCTACGCGCTGGGCTGGGTCGTGCGCCGGGTGCTCTCCCGCCTGGACGACGCGCCGCTGGGGATCTTCATCTCGCTGCTGACGAGCTACCTCGCCTACGTGGCCGCCGAGGAGGCCGGCGTGAGCGGCGTGCTGGCCGTCGTGGTCAGCGGGATCTACCTCGGCTGGTTCCAGCACGACATGCTCGCCCCGGACACGCGCCTGAGCGCCCAGGCGTTCTGGGAGGTGCTGCTCTTCGGCCTCAACGCGACGCTCTTCGTGCTGCTGGGCGCGCAGTTCCCCGTGCTGGTGCGCGAGCTGCGCGAGACCACCGACCTCGGCGCGCTCATCGGCGCGGGCCTCCTGGTCGCCGCGACCGTCACCGGCGTGCGCGTGCTGTGGACGCTCGTGCCGAACCCGGGCCTGGGCGAGTCGCTGCGCGAGCGGCTCGGGATCGGCTACAGCGGCATGCGCGGCGCGGTGTCGCTCGCCGCGGCGCTGTCCATCCCCATCGCCGTCGACGAGCGGCCGACCATCGTCTTCCTGGCGGTGGTGGTCATCCTCGTCACGCTCGTCGGCCAGGGGCTCACGCTGCCGCTCGTCCTCCGCGCGCTCGGGCTGTCGGGCGCGCGGCCCTGGTCGCCCGAGGAGGCCATCGCCCGCCTGGAGACCGCCCAGGCGGCGCTGGACCGCATCGACGAGCTCGAGGGCGAGGGCGTGCGCCCCGAGGCGCTGGAGCGCATGCGCGAGCTCTACCGCACCCGCTTCCGGATCTGCCAGGCGGTGCTCTCGGGCGAGGACTCGCGCAAGGCGCGGGCCAGCGAGGGCCGCCACCGCTTCTCGGACCTGCGCCGCGACCTCATCGGGGTGGAGCGCGCCGCGCTGCTCGATCTGCGGTCGGAGGGGCGCATGCGTCCCGACGTGCTGCGCGACCTCACGCGCGAGCTCGACCTGGAGGAGGCGCGGCTCGCCACCCGCTGAGCCGACGGGCCGCGCGCTCAAGCTGCCCCGGCCTGCGGTCGATCCTCGGCTATGGCCTCCTCCCCTGACGCGCCCACCCGCTTCCGCCTCGTGACGCGCAGCGACTTCGACGGGCTGGTGTGCGCCGCCCTGCTCAAGGAGCGCGGGATGCTCGACGACATCCTCTTCGTCCACCCCAAGGACGTGCAGGACGGCACCGTCGAGCTCGGCCCGGGCGACATCACGACGAACCTGCCCTACCGCCCCGAGGTGGCCCTCTCCTTCGACCACCACTCCTCCGAGGAGCTGCGGGTCTCGGGCGACGCCGACAACCGCGTGATGGTCGCCGGCGCCGACTCCGCCGCGCGCGTCGTCTACGACCACTTCGGGGGCGCCGATGGCTTTCCGCGCATCAGCGCCGCGATGATGGACGCCGTCGACCAGGCCGACGCGGCGAAGTTCGTCGAGGCGGAGATCCTCGACCCGCAGGGCTGGATCCTCCTGAGCTTCCTCATGGACCCGCGCACCGGGCTGGGCCGCTTCCGCGACTTCCGCATCAGCAACTACGAGCTGATGATGCAGCTCATCGACCGCTGCCTGGACCTCACCATCGACGAGATCCTCGCCTCGCCGGACGTCGCCGAGCGCGTGACGCTCTACCACGAGCACGCCGCGGCCGCCCGCGAGCAGGTGCTGCGCTGCTCCACCGTCCACGGCGACTGCGTCGTGCTCGACCTGCGCGAGGAGGAGGTCATCCACCCCACCAACCGCTTCCTGATCTACGCGCTGCACCCGCGCCAGACCGTCTCCGTGCACGTGCTCTGGGGCCTGCGCAAGCAGAACACCGTCTTCGCGGTGGGCAAGTCGATCATCGACCGCTCCTCGCCCGTGGACGTCGGCGCGCTCATGCTCGCCCACGGCGGCGGCGGCCACCGGGCCGCCGGCACCTGCCAGGTCGACAACGCCCGCGCCGACGAGGTCCGCGCGGAGCTCGTCGCGACGCTCGCCGGCGCGCCCCTCCCCGCCT
>CAXUES010000077.1:5632-10407 GCA_964250185.1 uncultured Solirubrobacteraceae bacterium
CCGCCTAGCGACGCACCGGAGGGCGGCGGGGCTCAAGGTCCGCCGCCTCCCCACCGACACGTGACGGGTGAGCACCGCACCCTCCCGACCCGACGTCGCCACGAGCGTCCGCGCGCTGGCCGTCGAGGCCCGCCGCCGCGTCCTCGACCGTGACGTGCCCGGCTGGACCGAGCTGCTGGCCGAGGTCGGCCGGCTCGACGACCCCGCGCAGCGGCTCTTCGCCCGCAAGCTCGTGGCCGAGGCGACCCTCGACGCGCCCACGGACGACCCGCTGCTGCTCGCCCGCACCCTGCTCGCGCTCTCCGAGGGCCTGCTCGACGCCCTCGAGGACGAGCCCGCCGAGCCCGTGCTCCTCAACCTCGCCGGGGCCGCCTGCTTCGAGCTGGGCGCCACGGATGCCGCCCTGGAGCTCTTCGAGGCCGCGGAGCGGCTGGACCCCGAGCTCCCGCACGTGGTGGAGAACCTCGAGGCCTGCCGGCGCGCCGGCACCCCCTTCGGCCTGCCCCCCGCCCTCGCCGCCGCCCGCGCGCGCCTCGGGGGCCGCGCCTCGGCCGTCGCCGCGCGCGCGCAGCCCGCCTCCGGCCTGCGGCTGAGCCTGTGCATGATCGTCAAGGACGAGGAGGAGATGCTCCCGCGCTGCCTGGCCGCCGCGGGGGCCGCCGTCGACGAGATCATCGTCGTCGACACGGGCTCCTCCGACGCCACGGTGGCCATCGCGGAGGCCCACGGCGCCCGCGTGCTGCACCACGAGTGGGACGGCGACTTCGGCGCCGCGCGCAACGTGTCGCTGGACGCCGCCACGGGCGACTGGGTGCTGTGCCTGGACGCCGACGAGGTGCTCGTGGGCGAGGACGCCGACCGCCTGCGCGCGCTCTGCGGGCGCACGTGGCGCGACGCCTTCTACCTCGTGGAGATCAACCACCTCGGCGAGCTCGGCGACGGGACGGCCTCCTCCCACTCCGCGCTGCGCATGTGGCGCAACCGCCCCCACATGCGCTTCGACGGGCGCATCCACGAGCAGATCGCCCAGCACCTCCCGGGCTACCTGCCCGAGCGCATCGAGCAGAGCGGCGTGCGCATCGAGCACTTCGGCTACCTCGGCGAGGTCCGGGCGGCCAAGGACAAGGCCCGGCGCAACATCGAGCTGCTCGAGCGCCAGCGCGAGGAGGGCGCCGCCTCCCCGTTCCTCGACTTCAACCTCGGCTCGGAGCACCTCGCCGCCGGGGACCCCGCCCGCGCGCGCCGGAGCTTCGCCGCGGCGTGGGACGCGCTGCGCGACGACCCGCAGCGCGCGCGCTACGGCTTCGTGCCCTCGCTCGGCTCCCGCTACGTGCGCACGCTGCGCGCCGCCCAGGACCCGGGCACCGATGCCCTGGCCGAGGAGGTCCTCGAGCTCTTCCCGGGCTACACCGACGTCGTGCTCGAGCAGGCCCTGCTGGCCGGCGCCCGGGGCGAGGAGGAGCGCTGCATCGCGCTGCTGGAGCGCTGCCTGGAGATGGGCGACGCGCCCGCGGTCTACTCGCCCACGGTCGGCGCAGGCGGCTCGATCGCCCGCGTCCAGCTCGCCGAGGTGCTCGCGGCGGTCGGGCGCCACGACGAGGCCGAGGCGCAGCTCGAGCGGACGCTGGAGCTGCACCCCGACTTCCTGGGGACCGTCAACCCGCTCGCCTCGCTGCTGCTGCGCCGCGGCGTCCCCGCCCACGAGGTGGTCGGGCACATCCACGACCGCGTCGCCGAGGTCACCCCGAGCATCCGCTTCGTCCTGGCCGTCGCCCTGCACGAGCGCGGCGCCGCCGTGGAGGCCGAGCGCGAGCTCGAGGGCCTCCTCGCCGTCCAGCCCACCAACGGCCACGCACGGGTCGCGCTGGCCGAGGCGCTGCTCTCCCAGGGCCGCCTGGCCGACGCCGAGGCCGCGGCGGCGCTCGTCCCCGACGACGCGCCGGCGGCCGAGGCCGCCATCCGCTCGGAGCTCTTCGCGCGGATGGCGCAGGGCCACCCCGACGGCGTGGCCGAGCGGGCGGCCGCGCACCTGCCCGCGGCCGAGGCCGGGGTCTTCGCGGCCTGGGCCGGCGTGGGCGGCGTCCCGCGCGAGGGCGCTGCGGCCTGCGAGACCATGCTGGGGGCACTCGCCCGGATCGAGGCGTTCACGGCCTTCGAGCAGCTCGCGCTCGCCGTCGACCGCGGCACGCTGCCCTGGCGCCACGCCCGCGAGCTGCTGGCGCGCACCTACCTTCGCCACGGGTTCCTGGCCTCCGCCGCCGACGAGTGGATCCTCGTCTGCCGCGAGCTGCCCCGCGACGTCGACGCGCTGCGCGGCCTCGCGACGGTGGCCGAGCGCCAGGGCCTCCCCGAGGACGCCGCGGCGCTGCGGGCCGAGGCCGAGCTCGTGGCGGGCTGACCAGCGTCGTGCGACGTCCGTCCAGAGCCTCAAGCGCCCGCCCCGGCGCACCGATGAGCGCCATGCCCATGCCGACCCCCGCGCCCCGCCGCTGATGACGGGCATCCAGCTCAGCGGCCTGGCCTCCGGCCTGGACACCGACTCGATCATCGCCCAGCTCATGGCCGTGGAGGGCCAAGGCCGCACGCGCATCGAGCTGCGCCAGGCGGCCATCACCGCCCGCCAGAGCGACCTGACCGTGCTGCGCAGCCGGCTGACCACGCTCGGGACGGCGGCCGCCGGGCTCTCCTCGGCGGCGACCTTCGCCGACAAGCAGGCCGTCACGAGCTCCGACGAGACCACGGTCGCGGCCCGCCTCACCGGCGGGGCCACCCCGGGCGGCGCCTCCGTCGAGGTCACCGCGCTCGCCGCCGCCGACCAGCGCACCTACGCCTACGCCGTCCAGCCCGACGCGTCGACGATCAGCGTGGGCGGCAAGGACGTCGCCCTGGGCGCCGGGGCCACCGCCGCCGACGCCGCCTCGGCCATCAACGCGGCGGGCGCCGGCGTCTACGCCGTGGAGGTCCAGGGCCGCCTCGTCATCGGCGCGCGCGAGACCGGCGCCGCCTCCTCGGCCGCCGCGACCGGCGGCGCGCTCACCGAGGACACCACCGTGGCCCGGCCGGGCCGGGACGCCCAGTACGTCGTCGACGGCGTCTCGCGCACGAGCGCCAGCAACGTCGTGACGGGCGCCATCGCCGGCGTGGAGCTGACGCTGCGCGCCACGGGGCGCAGCTCGCTGTCGGTCTCGGCGCCCGGGCCCGTCCTGGACGACGTCGTCGCCCAGGTCAAGTCGTTCATCGACGCCTACAACACGACCACCTCGGCGATCCGCGCGCAGACCACCGAGAAGCGCGTCCCGTCGGCCGCCACCGCCGCCGACGCCGGCAAGGGCGCGCTCTTCGGCGACACGGGGCTCAACGACCTCCTCTCGCGCCTGCGGGGGACGGTCGACCTCGGGGGACTGGGCATCTCGACGGGCGCGGCGTCGGCCACCGTCTCGGCCGACGCGCTGGCCGGCAAGCTCACGCTGGACGAGAGCAAGCTGCGCGCCGCCCTCGAGGCCCCGGGCGGCGTCGCCGCCGTGCGGTCCCAGCTCGGGGACGCCGCGACCGCGCTGGCCGGCGTGCTGGGCCCGCAGACGAGCACGGGCGGCGTGCTCGACGACCGCCTGAGCTCCGCCGCCGCCGAGTCGGCCCAGCAGACCGACGCGCTGGAGCGCTTCGACGCGCGCCTGACCACCCGCGAGGCCGCGCTGCGCAAGCAGTTCACCGCGCTGGAGCAGGCCCTCGCCCGCTCCCAGCAGCTCCAGAGCTCCCTCTTCGGGTCCTAGCGGACCCGTCATCCCACCACCAACCGACGGAGACCCATGACCACCGCCATGCTCAACCTGCGCGCCTACGAGGCGACGAGCGCACTGACCGCCTCCCCCGGGCAGCGCGTCGTGCAGCTCTACGACGGCGCCGCCCGCTTCCTGCTGCAGGGCCAGGCGGCCCTCGCCGCCGGCAACACCTCGCGGGCCGCCGAGCGCCTCGGCCGCGGCGAGGACATCATCGACGAGCTGCTCGCCGTCCTGGACCTGTCGGCCGGGGAGGTCGCCGAGCACCTGCAGTCGCTGTACCTGTTCAACAAGCGCCTGCTGGGCGAGGCCCGCCTGGAGCGCGCGCCGGAGAAGGTCGGCCACGTGATCGGCCTCATGGCCGAGCTCCGCGAGGGGTGGGCGGAGATCGCCCAGGCGGCTTGACGCCCGAGCGCGCCTCCGCGGGCGCGGCGTTCGTCGGCCTCGCCCGCCGTCGCCTCGACGCCGCCCTCGTGGGCGACGTCGAGGCGGTCGAGGCCCGCGACGCGGAGCTCGCGGCGGCGCTGGAGGCCCACGGCGGGCCTGCGGCCCTCGCCGGCAGCGAGGTCGCCGCGGAGCTCGTCGGGGCGCTGCGGCTCGCCGACCTGGCCCTGCGCGCCCGCCTGGACGCGACCCGCGCGCAGCTCGACGGGACCGGCCGGAGGCGCTCGGCGGGCCGGGCCTACGCCGCCGTGTCGCGCCACGTGGCCTGACAGCGGCGCAGTCGGGCTCAAGGTGCAGAAGCCACCCGCCGATGCGGTGTCCGGCCCATGGACCTCTTCGACACGACGCAGCGCGCCCTGAGCGCCGCCATGCACGCGACCACGACACGGCAGTCCGTGATCGCCTCGAACATCGCCAACGCCTCCACGCCCGGCTTCAAGGCCCGCGACCTCGACTTCAAGGCCGCTCTTGCCGGAGCCGCCGACACGACGCGCTACCGGGTGCCGGTCCAGTCCTCGCTCGACGGCAACACCGTCGAGCTGTCGGTCGAGCAAT
>CAXUES010000078.1:0-1747 GCA_964250185.1 uncultured Solirubrobacteraceae bacterium
GAGCAGGTCGTGGAGGAGGTCCCAGTCGGCGGGGTCGGCGTCGCGCAGGGTCGTGCCTCCGCGCCAGCCGCCGACGAGGTGGGCGACGACGTCGACGTCGCCGAGGCTCGCCGCCCAGGCGTCGGTCGCGTCGGGGTCGAGCAGGTCGACGACCTGGGCGTCGATCCTGTCGCCGGGCAGGGCGAGCTCGGCGACGAGCGCGTCGAGCTTCTCCTCGCTGCGGTCGGTGAGCGCGAGGCGCGCGCCCGCGTCCGCCGCGCGCTGCGCGACGACCGGGCCGAGCCCGCCGCTCGCGCCCGCAATCACCACACGACGACCCTCGAGGCTCATGCCGCGACCATCGCAGGCGCGAGCTTGGTCTGCAGCGAGGAGTAGAAGATCGACAGCGGGAACTCGTCGGGAAGGACCTCGTCGATGTACGGGCGCGGGTCGTCGACGTCGTCGAACCGCCGCTTCGCGGCGACCCTGGCCGACGCGGTCGCGGGCGAGACGAACTCGGCGACGAGGTCGTGCGCGGCGGCCCAGTGCTGGAGCTTCGTGCGGGCGATCCCGCGGCGGTAGAGGTCCTCGACCCGTGCGCGCAGCTCGAGCACGCCGTCGGCGACGTACTCCCAGTCGATCGTCAGTTGATTGTCGGTCCAGTGGATGCGCTGGGTGGAGTGCAGGTAGGCGAACAGCAGCTGGCCGCCGAGCCCGTCGTAGTTGCGCACGCGCTCGCCGGTGATCGGGAAGCGGAAGAGGCGGTCGAAGAGGATCGCGTACTGCGCGTGGCGGGCGAACGCGAAGCCCTCCTCGCGCTCGAGGCGGACGGACTCGCCGAACGCGGTCAGGTCGCAGCGCAGCTCCTCCAGCGCGTACATCCAGTACGGCGCGCGCTGGCGGATCATGAACGGGTCGAAGGGCAGGTCGCCGTGGGAGTGCGCGCGGTCGTGGATGAGGTCCCACAGCACGAAGGCGTCGCGCGAGAGCCCCTCGGAGGCCAGCAGCGCCGCCGCCTCGGCGGGCACGCTGAGCCCGAGCACCTCGGCCGCCGCCGCCGACGTGCGCCGCAGCCGCTCGGCCTCGCGGTCGCAGAAGATCCCGCCGAAGTGGTTGACCGGCGTCCCGGCGACGCTGACGGTCTCCGGGAAGAGCACCGCGCAGTCGGAGTCGTAGCCCGCGGTGCGGTCCACGAGGCAGACCGGCACGAACTTCGGGTTGTCGTAGCGCTCGGCCTCCAGGCCGGCCAGCCACGCCGGCCACGGCACGCGCACGACGAGCGCCTCGAAGGTGCGCTCCCGCGGGCCGTTCTGCTTGTACATCGGGAACAGCACTAGGTGCTCGATGCCGTCGCGGCGCACCAGGTCCGGCCGGAACGCCTCCAGCGCGGGGCCGAAGTCCGGCACGCCGAAGCCCTCGTCGGCCCAGCGCACGACGTCGCGCGCGGCGGCCGCGCAGTAGGCCTCCTGGTGGGGGACGTGGACGGCGAGGGCGCGCACGGCGGCGGCCACCCGCTCCACCCGGGCGCGCAGCTCGCCGGCGTCGTGGGCCGCGAGGTCGACGGAGCCGTCGGCGAGCTGCACGAGGCGCAGCTCGTCCACCTCGTCGCGCAGGACGGCCCAGGCCGGGTCGGCCACGAGCGCGGAGGGCGCCTCGTCCAGGCCCCGGGTGAGCCCGCCGAGCGACGCCCAGGTGACGAGGTCCTCCCACAGCGCGGCGTGGTCGAGGTCGGCCAGGCAGTCGTCGCCGAAGAGGTCGGAGTCGGAGG
>CAXUES010000078.1:1786-9289 GCA_964250185.1 uncultured Solirubrobacteraceae bacterium
CGACGCCCGCGCCCAGGTCGCCGAGCACCCAGTGCGGCGAGCCGGCGTGGTGGGCCTCGTAGTCGGAGACGGTGTCGGTGACCACCCGCGCGCCGAAGCGTGCGAGCAGCTCGTTGAGGTTGTTGTCGTGCTTGTCCTGCTCGCACTCGCCGAGCACCACCAGCCCGCCGCCCGCGGCGACCCAGGCCTCGATCGCGTCGAGCTCGGCCGGGGCCAGCCGCGGCGAGCCGCCCGGCACGACGCGCTCCCAGCGGGCGTCGGACGGGTGGGCGAGCACCAGCACGTCGCAGCCCGCGAGCACCCCCGCGTCCAGCGGGGCCGCCGCGTCGGCGTGGGCGCGCACCTCCAGGCCACGGGCGCGCAGGGCGCGCGCCGCGGCGGCGTAGGAGGAGTCCGCGGGATGCGCGGGCTGGATGGCCGCGGCGACCTCAGGACGGATGGTCCAGGCCTGCGCGTGGGTCTCGTCGACGAGGACCCTGGCGACGGCGCGCGGGATCGGGCGGACATCCGGAACGGGCATGCCGCGAACGGTACGGGGCCCATCATGCGCTGTCGATGCCGCGACGTTGCGACTCTGTCACAGAATGCGACGTCTTGACGACCTGGACCGCAAGATCCTGACGCTCCTGCAGGAGGACGGCCGCCGGACGCTCGACGACGTCGGCCGGCAGGTCTCCCTGAGCGCGCCGAGCGTGAAGCGCCGCGTCGACCGGCTGCGCGCCGAGGGGACGATCCGCGGCTTCACCGCCGTCCTGGACCCCGCGGCGCTCGGCTGGACCACCGAGGCCCTGGTGGAGCTCTTCTACGCCCCGGGCGTCCTGCTGGCCGAGGTCGCCGAGGACCTCGCCCGCCACCCCGAGGTCGTCGCGGCCTGGAGCGTCACGGGCGAGCCCGACGCCATCGCGCGCGTGCGCACGCAGGACAACGGCGACCTCGAGCGCCTCATCCGCGACCTGCAGCGCGACGGGCGCGTCGTGCGCACCCGCTCGCAGGTCGTGCTCTCCCAGCTCGTCAGCCGAGGGGACTGAGCTCGACGGGCAGCGGTGCGACGTCGCGCATCGCCGACGTCCAGCGCTCCGCGAGCAGCTCGGATTCCAGGGCCAGCACGCTGAGCGCGTCGGCGGGCGCGGGCTTCGCGAACCAGTAGCCCTGCGCGGCGTCCCCGCCGAGCTCGGCGACCTTCTGGGCCTGCGCCGGCGTCTCGACCCCCTCGACGATGACCGCGATGCCCATGGCCTGCGCCATGCCGACCACGGCGCGGACGATGGCCACCTCCGTGCCCGCGTCGTCCTCCAGGCCGGCCACGAAGGAGCGGTCCACCTTGAGCACGTCGATGGGCAGCCGGTGCAGGTAGCTCAGCGAGGAGTACCCCGTCCCGAAGTCGTCGAGCAGGATGGCGGCGCCCGCGTCGCGCAGCTCGCGCACGATCCGGTCGGGCTCGGGCCCCTGCTCCAGCAACGAGCTCTCGGTGATCTCCAGCGCGAGGTCGCCGGGCTGCGCGCCCGCCGCCTCGATGCGCCGGCGCACCGCCGCGGGCAGCCCCGGGTCGGCGATCTCCTGCGCGGAGAGGTTGACGCTGATGGGCAGCGGCGCGGCGTCGCCGAGCTCCGCCCGCCAGGCCGCGGCCTGGCGCAGCGCCTCGCACATCGTCCACTCGCCGATCTCCACGATCAGCCCGCAGGCCTCCGCGAGCGGGATGAAGGTGCCGGGCGGCACGAGCCCGTGGCCCGGGCGCTCCCAGCGCACCAGCGCCTCGACCCCGCGGACCGCGCCCGAGGCGAGGTCCACCACGGGCTGGTAGTGCAGGACGAGCTCCCCCGCGGTGATCGCGGCACGCAGCGCGGCCTCGAGCGTGCGCCGCTCGTGGGCCTGCTCGCGCAGGGAGGCGTCGAAGCGCTGCGTCGCGCCCCGGCCGAGCTGCTTGGCCGCGTACATCGCGGTGTCCGCGTCGAGCAGGAGGCGCTCCCCGTCGGCGTCCCCGCCCCCGCTGACGACGATGCCCACGCTCGCCGAGAGCCCCTGGGTCCCCCGCAGGAGCTCCGGCAGCGGCGCGGACAGCGCCGCGTGGACGCGCGAGGCCACCAGCTCGGCCTCCTCCGCGTCGGCCAGGCCCTCGCAGAGCACGACGAACTCGTCCCCACCGAAGCGCGCGACCGTGTCGCCCGCCCGCACGGTCTCCTCCAGGCGGCGGGCGACCTCGCGCAGGGCCGCATCTCCCCCCGAGTGCCCGAGGCGGTCGTTGAGCGACTTGAAGTCGTCCAGGTCGATGAAGAGCAGGCCGATGAGCGTCCCCCGGCGCACGGAGCGGGCGGCCGCGGTGCGGATGCGGTCGTCCAGCAGCGTGCGGTTGGCCGTCTCGGTGAGCGCGTCGTGCAGCGCCTGGTGGGTGAGCTGCTCCTCCACCCGGCGCTGGACGGAGACGTCGGTGACCATGGCCAGCACGCCGGCCGGCCCGTCGGGGCCCTCGGCGTCCAGCGGCGCGGTGGCCACGCGGCCCCACACCTCGCTGCCGTCCCACCGGCGCAGGCGCACGTCGCCGCGGCGCTCGGAGCGCAGCACGTGCTCCAGGCGCACGCCCTCGCCGGCGAAGGCGAACTCGGACAGGTGGCGGCCGTGCAGCTCCTCGGCCGGGGCGCCCAGCAGCTCGGCCATGCGCGGGTTGACGACCTCGGTGCGGCCCGCGGCATCCAGCGCCCAGACGCCCTCCGCGGCGAGCTCGACGATCCGCCGGTAGCGGTCCTCCGCCGCCCGGCGGGCGCCCTCGGAGCGCCGGCGCTCGAGCGAGTGCGCGATGACCCGCTCGAGGATCACCGGGGAGAGCTCGTCCTTGGGGAGGTGGTCGTCGGCGCCCGCGGCGATCGCCGTGAGCGCCGTCTCGCGGTCGCTGCGGCCCGTCAGCACGACGATGGCGGCCTGCGGCAGGCGCGCGCGCAGCGCGACGACGCCCTCCGTGCCGTCCGCGTCGGGCAGGCCGAGGTCGAGCAGGACGCAGGTCGTGCGGTCGGCGCCGCCCACGCGCTCCAGCGCGGTCCGCAGCGAGCCGACGTGCTCCACCGTCGTGCCCGGCGAGGCGACGGCCATGGTCTCCTCGATGAGCAGCGCGTCGTCGGCGCTGTCCTCCACCAGGAGGACCCGCTTCGGCCGTCCCGGGGCGATCATCGCCCGCTCCGGCGCGGCAGCTTGACGATGCTCAGCCAGAAGTCCTCGAAGGAGCGCAGCGTCTCCACGAGGTCCTGGTACTCGATGGGCTTGGTGATGTAGGCGTTGACGCGGTGCTCGTAGGCGGCCACGACGTCGCGCTCGGCGGCGGAGGTCGTCAGGACGATCACCGGCACGAGCGCGAGCTCGGGGTCGGCCTTGAGCGCGGCGAGCACCTCGCGCCCGTCGCGTCGGGGCAGGTTGAGGTCCAGCAGCACCACGTCGGCCGGGATGCGGTCCTCGTAGGGCGCCTCGCCGCGCATGTAGGCCAGCGCCGCGTCCCCGTCGCCGACCACCGAGAGGGTGTTGGCCACCTTGGCGTCGCGCAGGACCTCGCGGGTGAGGATGACGTCGTCCTCGGAGTCCTCGACGAGCAGGATCTGGATGGGCTCGACGTTCATGCCGTCACCGCCGCCGGCATCGCGATGACGAAGCGGGTGCCGCCCAGCGGCGAGCCCTCGATCCAGATGCGACCGCCGTGGCGCTCGACCACCGTCTTGCAGATGCTCAACCCGATCCCGGTCCCCTCGTAGTCCGCCGGCGCGTTCAGGCGCTTGAAGATCTCGAACGCGCGCGTGCGGTGGCGCGGTTCGATGCCGATGCCCGCGTCGTCGACGCGCAGCTCCCAGCTCCCGTCGGGGCGCGGCTCGCCCTCGACGCGGACGTGGGGGGCCTCGCCCTCGCGAGCGAACTTCACGCCGTTGCCGATGAGGTTCTCGAGGACCTGGCGCAGGCCGGTCGCGTCGGCGCGCACCCGCGGCAGCTCGCCGACCTCGATCCGCCCGCCGGCCGCCTCGACGGCCGCCCGGTGCGACGCGGCCACGTCCTCGGCGAGCGCGGTGAGGTCGACCTCGCTCGGGACGAGCTCCTCCCGCGAGGAGCGCGAGTAGCCCAGCAGGTCGTCGATGAGCGCGCGCATGCGCGCGCTCGCGGCGACGACGCGGCGGATGTAGTCCAGGCCGCGCTCGTCGAGCACGTCGTCGTAGCGGTGCTCCAGCAGCGACAGGAAGCCCCCGATGGAGCGCAGCGGCGCGGAGAGGTCGTGCGAGGCGACGTAGGCGAACTGGGTGAGGTCGGCGTTGGAGCGCTCGAGGTCCAGCAGCGCCCGCGCCCGCTCCCCCTCGGCCTCGTGGCGCGCGGTCACGTCCCTGCTGATCGAGGAGACCGACGTGACGGCGCCCGCCGCATCGCGGACCGGGGAGAGCGTCACGGCGACGCGCAGGCAGCCTCCGTCGGCGCGGACCCGGTCGGCCTCGTAGCGCTGGACCTCGCCGGCGAAGGCCGCGGCGAGCCGCTCGCGCTCGTGCTCGCGCTGCTCGGGCGGGACGAAGGCCATCCCGTCCCCCACCTCGCCGACGACCGCGCTGGCGTAGAGCTCCCGGAAGCCCCGGTTGGCCCACAGGATCGTGCCGTCGACCGTGCGCCGGGCGACGGCGTCGCCCGTGGAGTCCACCAGCGCGGCCAGCGCCTCGCGCTCGGCCGCCATCGCGAGCAGGTCGGTGACGTCCCGGGCGACGCAGTAGAAGCTCCGGGTGGCCGGATCCGGCCGGGTGCGCCACGTGAGGTGGCGGTAGCTGCCGTCGGCGCAGCGGTAGCGGTTGCGGAAGTCGAGCTCCTCGACCACGCTCCCGTCGGTCAGGCGCGCCGCCTCGAGGCGCGTGGCCGCGGCATCGTCGGGGTGCAGGAAGTCCCCCCAGGGCCGCCCGAGCATGGCGGCGCGGTCGAAGCCCGCCTCCTCCCACCGCTCGTCGAGCCAGGTCAGGCCCCCGTCGAAGGAGAAGACGGCACGCAGGTCGTCGTCGGCGAGCAGGAAGTGCGCCGGATCGGGCTCCGTCGGTCGTCGAAGAGGTGCGATGGAGCTCACGCGGCTGTTGATCGACGGATCGCCGACCGGAGCCCATCCCCACTTGTGTGGACGGACCTCGCACGTCCGGCCGCTCACGACGCGCGGCCCGGGGATCGCTCCTCCGGGCCGGCCGCGTCTGAGTCGGCGTCGGCGCTAGCGGCGACGGGCGGACAACGTGCCGCCGCAATGCGGGCACGAAGCCCGCTCGGCGACGCGGTCAGCGGCCCAGAGCCGCAGGCAGCGCCTGCACAGGAAGCTCATGGCTCCCCTCCTTCCTCTGCCCGGCGGTGCGCGGATCGGTCGCGCACATCGGCGCCCGGCAGTGCCCTCAGTGTAGCCCGCGGCGGGCCTACTGCTCCTGCTGGGTGGGCCGCACGAGGACCTCGTTGATGGCCACGTGGCGTGGGCGGGTCACGACGTAGGCGATCGCGTCGGCGATGTCCTCCGCCTGCAGCATGTCCAGCCCCTCGAAGCGGGCCATCGACTGCTCCCGGATGCCGTCGCGCAGGTGGGTCTGCAGCTCGGTGGCCACGGCCCCCGGCTCCATGAGCGACACGCGCACGTGGCGGGAGCTGAGCTCCTGGCGCAGGGACTCCGAGAAGGCGCCGACGCCGTGCTTGGTGAGGTTGTAGACGCCCGAGCCGTTGCGGGCCCGGCGCCCGGCCACCGAGGAGACGTTGACGAGGTCGGCGACGCGGCGGGGCCCGTCGGCGGCAGCGGCCAGCAGCGGCCCGACGGCCGCGTGGGCGACGTTGAGGACGCCCTGGACGTTGACGGCGAGCATGCGGTCCCACTCCTCCACGGGCGCGTCCTCGATGGGTCCGAGCAGCATCACGCCCGCGTTGTTGACGACGCAGTCCAGGCGCCCCAGCTCCGCCACCGTGCGCTCCACCGCGGCCGACGCGGCCGCGCGGTCGCTCACGTCGGCGACGACCGCCAGCGCCCGGCCGCCCGCCGCCTCGACCTCCGCCACGAGCGCGTCGAGGCGCTCCTCGCGGCGCGCCACGACCGCCACGGCGGCGCCCTGGGCGGCCAGCGCGCGGGCGGTCGCCTCCCCGATGCCGCTGCTGGCGCCCGTGATGAGCGCGACGGTCCCGTCGAGTCGATCGGCCATGGGTGTGCTCTTCCCGGCGCGGACGGCGCCGCCACTAAAGTCGCCGCGATGGCCGAGACGCCCCCGGAGCAGCTCGCCACGCGCCCCGCTGCCGCTGCGGGGGCCACCGAGGCGCTGGACCGCCTGGCCGGCCTGGCCGCGACCATCCTCGAGGCGCCCCGGGCCTTCGTCGCGCTGGACGGCGGCGAGCGCAGCCGGCGCCACGCCGGGCCCCACGCGCTCAGCGCGCCGCTGGTCGCCGCCGACGGCGAGGTGGTCGGCTCGCTCTGCGTCCTGGCCGCCGCGCCACGCGCCTGGACCGACCGCGACCGCAGCACGCTCGCCGCGCTGGCCGACGCCGCCGTCGGCGAGATCGCCCGCAGCGCGCTCCGGCGCCGCGCCGTGCTCGAGCGGGCCCTGGACGACGCGGAGCGCACCCGCGACGCCGACGAGCTCTCGGCTTCGCTCGGGCGCGAGCGCACCGCCTTCGACCACGCCGAGCTCCTGCGCCGGGCGGCCGTCGCCCTGGCCCACCACAACGACGCGACGTCGGTGCTGGAGGCCCTCGCACACGCTGCGATCCCGACGCTCGGCAGCTGGTGCACGGTGCACCTCGACGGGCCGGACGGGCGGCGGCTCGTCGCGCGGGCCGGGGAGGGCGACGACGCCGGGGACCCGACCGCCGGAGGACCCGGGGGCCGGGCGATCGACGAGGCCCTGCGCTCGGGCGCCGAGCAGCTGATCGCCCTGGACGGCCTGCCCCGGCGGCGCGAGGCGCTCGTGCTCCCCCTCATCGCGCGAGGGCGCACGCTCGCCGTGCTGACGATCGCCGGCGCCGACGAGCACTCCCCGCTGCGCGCGGGGGGCGGCGACGTCGCCCGCGCCCTGGCGTCGCAGGCCGGCGTCGCGCTGGACAACGCGCTGCTGCACGACGCGCAGGCGGAGATCGCCCGGACGCTGCAGCAGGCGCTCGCGCCGCGCGACCTGCCCGCGCTGGAGGGCATCGCGCTGAGCGCCCGCTACCGGCCGGCGGGGCGCAGCAACGAGGTGGGCGGGGACTTCTACGACGTCTTCACCCGCGGTGAGCCCGGGACGGCCGCCTTCGTCATCGGCGACGTGGTGGGCAAGGGCGCGTCGGCCGCCACGCTGACCAGCGTCGTGCGCCACACGCTGCGCGCGGCCTTCCTGCGCGGCGACGACCCCGCCGCCGCGGTCGAGCTGGCCAACCGCGCGCTGGGGGACATCGTCCAGGGGACGGAGTTCTGCACCGCCGTCTACGGCCAGCTCGAGCACGAGCCCGGCACCGCGCGCGTCCGCCTCGTCCGCGCGGGGCACCTCCCGCCGTCGCTCGTGCGCGCCGACGGCC
>CAXUES010000078.1:9299-10387 GCA_964250185.1 uncultured Solirubrobacteraceae bacterium
GAGGTGCGCCATCGCCGCGGCGGCGCGGAGGTCGCGCTCGTGCGCGCGGGCCACCTCCCGCCGCTCGTGCTGCGCGCCGACGGCCGCGTGGACGCGTTCGAGCCCGCCGGCGGGCTCCTGGGGCCGCTGGGCTCCACCGAGGTGGAGGTCCTGGAGCTCTCCCTCGCCCCGGGCGACGCCCTCGTGCTCGTGACCGACGGCGTCACCGAGCTGCGCGACCGCGGCGGCACGGAGGGCGACGACGCCCTGCACGCGCTGCTCGCCCGCCTGGCCGGCCAGGGCGCGCGGGCCATCGCCGAGGCCGTGGAGCACCAGGCCGTGCTGCTCTCCGACGGCGCGCCGCGCGACGACGTCGCGGTGCTCGCCCTCCACGTCGAGGAGTGACCACGCCAGGAACGGTGCAGCGCCGCAGGTCCGGGTAGGCCGATGCCCATCGCAACGTCGTCCCTCTTCCGCGAGCTCCCCGCCACGCCCGGCTCGGTCCCCGAGCTCCGCCACGCCGTCGTCGACTTCGCCGCCGGCCTCGGCGCCTCGCCCGACGTGCAGTGGGCCGTCCGCCTCGCGGTCTCCGAGGCGGTTACGAACGTCGTGCGCCACGCCTACGTCGGGCAGGACACCGGCACGCTGCGCGTCGAGGCCACGGCGCAGGACGGCACGCTCGTCGTCCGCGTGGACGACGACGGCATCGGCCCTGCGCCGCGCGACGACTCGCCGGGCTCGGGCTTCGGCCTGGCGCTCGTCGCCCACTGCACCGTCGAGCACGAGCTCGTGCCGGGCGCGGGCGGCCGCGGCACGCTGCTGCGCATGCACTTCGCCCTCGCGGGCTGACCGCCGCCGGCCT
This sequence comes from uncultured Solirubrobacteraceae bacterium, assembly GCA_964250185.1. Classification (GTDB taxonomy): domain Bacteria; phylum Actinomycetota; class Thermoleophilia; order Solirubrobacterales; family Solirubrobacteraceae; genus Paraconexibacter. The sequence goes on from CAXUES010000078.1 coordinate 10,141, forward strand.
CAGCGCTCGTTGGCGGCGACGTCCTCGAGGATGGCCGACACGTCGGCGGGCTTCATGACCACGACGTAGCGCTCGCCCACCTGCTCCATCACGGCCTCGGCGCGTGGGAGCTCATGCCCAGGGACGACGACGAACCGGCGCGGCTCGTCGCGGACCGCCCCCCACTCGTCCTGGGTGAGGTCGATGAGCCGCTGGCAGCCCGGATCGCCGCACTCGCAGATGAACCCGATCGGACGGCTGCGGACGC
>CAXUES010000079.1:0-766 GCA_964250185.1 uncultured Solirubrobacteraceae bacterium
GGCGCGGACGCCGCCCTCATCCAGCGGACGGTCCGCCGGCTCGCCCAGCACCTCGCCTGACGGGGCGTCGGTCCGCCCGCCGCGCGTCGGGTAGGGACGGTGCGTGGCCCTGAACCTCGTCCTCACCCTCGCGCTGGTCGCGATGAACGCGCTCTTCGTGGCCACGGAGTTCTCGGTGACCAAGCTGCGCCCCACCCAGGTCGAGCAGGCGCTGCGCGATGGGCGCGCCGGGGCGAAGAGCGCCCAGCATGCCGTGCAGCACCTCGACGCCTACCTCGCGGCCTGCCAGCTGGGCATCACGATCGCCTCGCTGGGCCTCGGTGCGGTGGGGGAGAGCGCGGTGCACGAGCTCCTCGGGCCGGTCATCGGCGAGTCCTCGCGGATCATCGGCATCGGGATCGCCTCGGCCATCGCCTTCCTGGTCATCACCGTCCTGCACGTCGTGCTCGGGGAGCTGACGCCGAAGAGCTTCGCGATCTCGGCCACGGTGCCGATCGCGCTGAAGCTCGTCCCGGTCATCCGCGTCTTCTACACCGCCACCAAGCCGCTGGTGGACCTCTTCAACGGCATGGGCAACCTGCTGCTCAAGCCGTTCGGCGTGCCCACCGCGTCGGAGGCGGGCAGCCAGCCGCACTCCGAGGAGGAGATCCGCGACCTGCTGCGCGAGTCGGGCGACGCGCACGTCATCGGCGCGGAGGAGCGCAGCTTCAGCGAGAACGCGCTGCTCTTCGGCGACCGCCGCGCCCGCGAGGTCATGACCCCGCGG
>CAXUES010000079.1:801-10380 GCA_964250185.1 uncultured Solirubrobacteraceae bacterium
AGGACCTGCTCCGCGCGGCGGTGCGCGACGACGACCGCGCGCTGGAGGAGCTCGCCCGGCCGATCCACCGCGTGGCCGACTCCGTCCGCGTCGACGTGGTGCTGCGCGACATGCGCCGCTCCCGCCACCACCTCGCGCTGGTCGAGGACGAGCACCGCACCGTCGTCGGCCTGCTCACCCTGGAGGACATCCTCGAGGAGATCGTCGGGGAGATCGAGGACGAGTACGACGGCGACGAGGTCGAGATGATCCGCCGCGAGGGCGACGGCTGGCTCGTCGGCGGCGCGGCCTCGGTGCGCGACCTGGCCCGGCGGATCGGGATGCGCCTGGACGACCCGCCCCACGAGGCGACGGTCTCCGGGCAGCTCGTGGAGTCGCTCGGCCGGGTGCCCGAGGAGGGCGAGCACATCGTCGTGGGCGGCCACGACCTCGAGGTGCTCGAGGTCGACGAGACGCGCGTCGTGCGCGCCCGGGTCGCCGCCGAGCCGCTCGGCGAGGAAGACTGAAGCGGTGCTCCTGGTGACCTGGAACGTCAACTCGCTCAAGGCGCGGCTGCCGCGGGTGCTCGAGCTGCTGGAGCAGCACGCGCCCGACGTCGTCCTGCTGCAGGAGACCAAGACGTCGGCCGAGGCGTTCCCGCACGAGGAGCTGCGCGCGGCGGGCTACCACGCCGCCGACCACTCCGCCGGCCGCTGGAACGGCGTGGCGCTGCTCGCCCGCGAGCCCTGGGAGGACGTCGCGCTCGGGCTGCCCGGCGAGGCGGCGCCCGAGGAGGCGCGCTGGATCGAGGGCTCCACCGCGGGCGTGCGCTACGCCAGCGCCTACGTCCCCAACGGCCGCGCGCTGGACTCGCCGGAGTTCCCGCGCAAGCTCGACTTCCTCGAGGCGATGGCGCGCCGCGCCGGCGAGGTCGACGTCGTGGCGGGCGACCTCAACGTCTGCCGCGCCGACCTCGACTGCTACGACCCGGCCGCCTTCGCAGGCTCCACCCACACCTCGGAGCCCGAGCGCAACCGCCTCGAAGCGGTCATCGAGGCAGGGCTGACTGACGTGTACCGCGACCTGCACCCCGACGAGCCCGGCTACACGTGGTGGGACTACCGCGCCGGCAACTTCCACAAGCGCCTGGGGCTGCGCATCGACTACGTCCTGGTCGCGCCGCGCCTGGCCGAGCGGGTGACGGCCTGCGGGATCGACCGCGACTTCCGCAAGGGCCCCAAGCCCTCCGACCACGCGCCGCTGCTGTGCTCGATGTGAGCGGGGCCTAGCCCTCGTTGAGCGCGACCGCGGCGCGGACGAGCTCGCGGAACGCGTCGGCGTCGACCTCGTCGCCCTCGGCCCAGTCGATCGCGCGCCGGACGTTGCCGTCCAGGCTGGAGTTGAACAGGCCGGAGGGGTCGGGCAGCGACGCGCCCTTGGCGAACGTCACCTTGACCTTGGCCTTGTAGGTCTCGCCCGTTCAGAGCATGCCGCCCTGGTACCAGGTCGGGACGCCGCGCCACTTCCACTCCTCCACGACCTCCGGGGCGCCCTCCTTGACGAGCTCCCGGACCCGTGCGAGCAGCGCGCCGCGCCAGTCGCCGAGCTCCTCGATGCGGGCGTCGATGAGCTCGGCCGGGGTGCGCTCCTGGGTGTCCATGGCGCGAGGCTACGCGACGAGCGCGAGCTGGGCGAGCATCGACGCATCGCCGCCGTCCGGACCCCAGAAGAGGTGCTGCGCCGCGCCGCCGCCGGCCGCGTGGGCCAGCGCGAGCGGGCGCGACAGCGGATCCCACTCCCCGACGTCGCGGATCGTCGCCACGCCGCCTGGGTCGCGGGCGACGACGAGGTGGGAGACGGCAGGGCCCAGCGGGTGCCCGGCGTGGGTGGTCAGCGCGACGTGGGCGAGCGCGCGCCCGCCCGGGGGGACCACCTCGACGCCGAGGCGCGCCTCGAGCGCCGCGACGGACGCGTCGCAGGCCGGGCCCTCGGCGAGCTCGTGCTCCAGGCAGGTGACGTAGCCCCGGGTGAAGACGGGCACGCGCGGCACCGCCTCCAGGCACAGGTCGATCTCGAAGAGCTGGCGGTCCAGGCCGCCGCGGCGCAGCGCGGTGAAGCGCCCGCCGGCGCAGCCGATGTCCGGCCAGCGGGCGGGCTCGGCGAGCAGCGCGAGCGCCGCGCCGGGGTGGGGGAGCACCACGGGCGCGTAGGTCCCGACGACGCGCTCGGCGTCCGGCCGCTGCGGCGGCGTGATCGGCCCGGGCGCCGCGACGCGCATGCGCTCGGTCGGGTCGTGCGCGGCGCGCTCGGCGGCGGTCGGGAAGGCGATCCCGTGGGCGCGGCGCTCGGGGTCGTCCCACGCCTCCGGGAACCAACCGCCGATGAGGCGCCGGCTCCCGGCGAGCAGGTCGTCGCGGTCCAGCCGGCCGATGCCCGACGCGCGGCGCAGGCGCCCCGAGGTGAGCGCCGCGACGAACGCCGCGCCGTCGCGCGCGTCCAGGCGCCGGCCCCCGCGCGCCCACCGGGTCGTGAGCAGGCCGAAGGCGAGCCGCAGGTCGGCGACGTCGCGCTCGTCCGGGTGCCGTGCGTAGTAGGCGCCGTTGAGCAGGTCGGTCGCCCACCCCAGGCCCGCGGTGGCGACGGGGGTGAGTCCCGGGGCGCGGGCGAGGTCGCGGACGCCGGCCATGCCACCTGCCTACCCGCGGGAGCGTCGCTCAGCGACCGCGCCAGCGCGCCGGGCGCTTGGCGGCGAAGGCGGCGACGCCCTCGCGCAGGTCCGCCGAGGCGAAGCAGGCCCGGCGCAGGGCGACGAGCTCCTCGACGAGCGCGTCGGGCAGCGCGGCGGCCTCGTCGAGCAGCGCGCGCAGCACGCGCTTGTTGCCGCGCACGCTCAGCGGCGCGTTGCCGGCCAGCTCCACGGCCCAGTCCAGCGCGGCGGCCTCGAGCTCGTCGGGGGCGACGACGCGGTTGACCAGGCCCCAGGCCTCCGCCCGCCCCGCGTCGATGTCGCGCCCGAGCAGGAAGAGCTCGCGGGTGCGCGGCTCGCCGACGACGTCGAGGAAGCGCCGCAGCCCGGTGTGGGAGTAGACGAGGCCGAGCTTGGCCGGCGGCATGCCCAGGCGGATGTCGGCGGCGGCGACGCGCAGGTCGCAGGCCACGGCGAGCTCGAGGCCCCCGCCGATCGTGTGGCCGCCGAGCGCGGCGAGGGTCGGCAGCTCGCAGTCGCGCAGCGCGCGCACCGCGTTGGAGTAGGGATGGGCGACCAGCCGCTCGGCCTCCTCCTCGAAGACGTCCTCGTCGAGGTCGCCGATGTCGTAGCCCGAGGAGAACATCCCGTCCTCGCCGGTGAGGACGATCGCGCGGGCGCCGCGGTCGGGCGCACCGCCGACCTGCTCGGCGATCGCGGCGAGCACGTCGTGGTCCAGCGCGTTGCGCTTGACCGGGTTGGAGATGGCCAGCCGCACGACCCCGTCAGCGGGCTCGTCGACCCGCAGCGTCCCCGGCATCAGCTCTCGAGCTCGACGAGGACCTGGCCCTCGTCGACGGCCTGGCCGGGCGCGCAGTGCACCGCGCGCACCGTGCCGTCCTCCTCGGCCTCCACGGGCATCTCCATCTTCATGGACTCCAGGACGACCACGGTGTCGCCCTCGCGCACGCGGTCGCCCACCGCGCACGTCACCTCGAAGACCGTCCCTGCGATGTGGGCCTGCACGTCCGCCATGCCCGAGACGATGGCAGGCTCAGCGTGCATCGGCCCGCTCGACCGCAGGGCGACGAACGCGGTCGGCATCTCCGACCGCATGTCCACTGCGGGGCCCCCGGCGCAGGCGTACCTTCCGTGCCATGCCCTGGACGGCACATCGAGGGCGAGCGGAGCGTCTCCTCCTGCGGCGCCCGCCCGTTCGTGCCGACCCCAGTGCAGCTGCCGACGCGGCCCTGACCCAGTCGCGGGAGCAGCAGAGAACGGTGAGGTAGGCCGGGGCCGACGTGCCCTGGGGTGGAGACGGGACAGCTCCGCTCCAGGGCGAGGCCCCGGCCGCTCACCGCAGTTCCCTCTGGGGAGGGGGGACGGACTCGCAGCAGTGCTCGTGGAAGGCCGGGCGCGGGCGCCGGACCGGTGGTGAGCCGGGACGGATCCCGCCCGCGCCCGGCCCCCACGCGAGCGCGTAACCCCGGCGGCGGGCGCGGGTAGTGTCGGCCCATGGCCGAAGAGCAGCTGTCGTCGATGCGCGAGCAGGTCTACCGCGACCCGCGCCCGGCCAGCTACTTCACGCAGTTCCACGAGCGCTCCCGCACGCGCCGGCCCGACTGGGCCTACGACCTCACGCGCGTCCTGACGACGCTGCACGCCTTCGGCACGTTCCGCACGCGCTGCATCTCCTCCGAGCTCGTGCCGACCTCCGGGCCGGTCATCCTCGCGCCGAACCACTTCTCGTTCATGGACCACTTCTTCGTCGGCGCGTTCACGCGGCGCAAGGTGCGCTTCATGGCCAAGTCGCAGCTGTTCTCCGGCCCGATGAAGCTCATCTACACGCACGGCGGCGTCTTCCCCGTGCGCCGCGGCGTGCGCGACGAGGAGGTGTTCATCACGGCGAACACCATCCTCGATCACGGCGGGATGATCTGCATGTACTGCGAGGGCGGGCGCTCCCGCGACGGCAAGCTCGCCGAGAGCGCCAAGCCGGGCATCGGGCGCCTGGCGCTGCAGTCGGGCGCGACCGTGGTGCCCGTGGCGATCCACGGCTCCTCGAAGGTGCGCAACTGGAAGCGCCTGCAGTTCCCCAAGGTGCTCGTGCAGTACGGCGAGCCGCTGCGCTTCGAGCAGGTCGCCGACCCCGACCGCGGGCAGCAGCAGGTCGTCGCCGACCAGATCTTCGACGAGATCAAGGCGCTGTACTCCGGCCTGGAGGAGCACGGCCACAAGCAGGTCATCGAGCGCACGCGCGCGGCGCGACGCTCGGCCGCGGGCGCCGAACGGCCCGCGGAGCGCGCAGCCGCCTAGGTCGAGGGCGTCGGCGCCCTGGTGTCAGTCGAGCGCGGCGAGCGGGTCCTGGCCGTGCCACGTCCCGCTCGACGCCACGGGCTTGAAGCGCGCGAACCACAGCTCCGACGCCCAGCGCTCCTCGCGCAGGCGCTTGACCTGCGGGCGGTGGTCTCCCGGCTTGTAGGCGAAGTGGGTCACGTCCTGGATCGACTTCCAGACGGAGAGGGTGTTGGCGTGATGCGGCCGCGCCGCCCACCCGGTGCTCCACACGTTGCCGGGCTGCTTGCGCAGGTGGCCGACGGCCTCGGGCATGCGCTTCCAGAACGCCCGCATCTCCCGGGGGCCGGCCGAGACGCCGTGGGTCACGATCACCACAGGACCGTCCGGCATCACGGCGTGCGGCAGCCCGGGCAGCGGGTCCTCCAAGAAGTGCGTGCCGTGGCTGGACACCGGCTCGAGCACGAGACGCAGGTGCTCGTCGGCCCGCTCGGCCCACCGCTGCGCGAGCGGGGCGCGAGAGGCGAAGTCGTCGGCTGCCTGGCGGTCGGGCCAGACGTTGAACATCCCGAACTCGCGCGGCGACGTGACGGGGAAGGGCAGCAGGTTGAGCCCTGCCACGAACACCGGCTCGGAGACCGACGCCGTGCCGCGCGGCGCGTGGCGGATCGCTCGACCGGCCTCGCCGAGGACACGCGGCAACGAGAAGCGCAGCAGATCGAACGTGACGATCACCCCCGGCACCCTAATCCGGAGCGAGCTCAGGAGCAGCCCCGGGCCGCCAGTGCCTCGTGCACGTCGTCGGCATCGCTGGTGCCGACCTGCGGGCGGGCGGTCTGCAGGCCTTCGTGGTCCTGGCCGTCGCGCAGCACCACGCTGATCTCCTGGTGCCTTCCGGCCAGGTGGAGCTGGGGCTGCTCGCGGACGCTGCGGGTGGGGAGGAGCTTGGCGACGAAGCAGGGGCCTTGGCGGGACGGCACCGCAGGCGCTCGGTGCGGTCGGCGACGTAGACGAGATGGATGCGCCCGTGCGGGTTGTAGATGCGCTGGTGGCCGACCGGGCGGGGAACGGCCACCGTGACGCTGGCCATGGTGCCCACACCGGCGCAGACGCCGCCTCCAGGACGAGGCAAGGGCAGGTACGTCGCTTGGATGCGGATCGAGCGCACCGACTGCGTCGTCGCGACGTGCGTGGCCGGACGGCGGTCGTCGCAGCTGCCTCCGGTCTCGAACTCCACGCGTAGCCGCCGCGTGGCCGGCGTGATGGCCCGCTGAGGGGAGTCGGCGTCCCACACCGCCACGAAGCCGGCGAAGCGCTGGCGAGGGGCGGTGGCCGGCGATGTCCCTCACGCGGCGGAGGCCACCGGCATGCTCCACGCGGCGATCGGACCGCTGGCCGCAGCCGACGTCCCTGCCACGGTGCTTTCGTCGGGCGGCCGATCAAGGTGCCGTGAACGACGTCTTGGTGCCGACCTCCCGGAAGCCGAGGCGTCGGTACATCGCAGCGGGCCGCGAGCCGTGCTCGGCGATCAGGAAGACGTCGTCGTCCGTCGCTCGGCGGATCGCATCACGTACCAGCGCCGTCGCGATCCCCCGGTTGCGAGCGGCGGGAGTGGTGATCAGCTCCTCGACCTGCGCGACGCCGCCTTCGACGAGCAGGTCGACGCGGGAGAGGACGCGGCCGCTCGAGTCGCGGACGCCGAGGAAGCACGGGTCGCAGGCGTCGGTCAGGGTCTCGGCCCGTCGTCCGAGCTGCCGGGCGACCGCAGCGGGCATGAGCTCCCGCCACTCGGCTTCGGCGACGGCGCAGCGCTCCGCCAGGTCGAGCTCCTCGACGATGAAGGAGCTGGCCGGGAGCTCGCCACCGGACCAGGACATGAGCACGTCGGTCGCGCGCTCGTAGCCCGGGAGCTGGCCGGCCAGCTCCGAGGCGAGGTCCTCGTGCGCCTCGATGAGCCGATGCGTTATCCCCTCCGCGACGAAGAACGCCTCGGCCTCCGCGAGGGCCGGTCCGGAGTCGAGCAGCACGAAGTTGTGATCGTGCGCGTCCGGGAAGCGCGAGTTGGCGAACGCATCCCCGCCCGTGAGCACGCGATGGGTGGTCGACCTCGCTGCGGCCAGGTCACGACCCCAGCGGAGGAGACGGTCTAGCTCGCGCATGCCTGCATGCTGACCCAACGGCTTGCGCGACTGGCTCCTGACCGCCACGCGCCTGGCTCCCAGCGACCCCGGGCGTCAAGTCGCCGGACGCGGCCGGACGGGCCGCCCCGACGGCGACGCCGGCCCCTCGACCTGCGCGATGAGCTCGCGCAGGGCGGCGAGCTCGGCGGCGAGCGCCGCACGTCCGTCGGGCGTGACCTCGAGCCACGTCCGGGGCCGCCGGCCGTCGGCGACCTTCGCGATGGAGACGTAGCCCGCTGCCTCGAGCTTGGAGAGGTTGCGGGAGAGGTTCCCGTCGGTGAGCTCGAGGGCGTCGCGGAGGAAGCGGAAGTCGGCCCGGCCGGCTTCCGCGAGCACGGCGAGGATGCCGAGGCGGGTGCGCTGGTGCACGGCGTCGTCCAGGCGGCGGCTCGGATGCGTCACGCGCGGACCTCGGACACGCGCAGCGCCGCGCCGACGCCCATGAGACCGCAGCCGAAGGTCAGCTCGAACAGCCAAGGTCCGCCGCCCGCGAGCAGGACGGCCACCGCGACGACGGCGGCCACCGCGACCCACGCTGCGGTGCGCGCGGTCCGTTGCACGACGCCGAGCACCGCGTAGCCCAGGAGGCAGACGCCGACGGGCGCCGCCAGCGCCGCGCTCTGGCCGCCGAGGTGCCCCGCTGCTAGCGCGGACGCGAAGCAGCCGACCGCCATGAGCGCGCTGACCTGCCACGACCGCCGTGCGGGTCCGGTGGCCCCACGTGCACGAGCCCTGAGGCGGAAGTGCCGGCGGGTGGCGAGCATCCCGCCGACGCTCGCGAGCACCCAGAGCGGCGCGAGGGCGTCGGGTCCGGCGAGCGCGACGACCGGGGCGCTGACCACGACGAGCGCGCCGAAGAGCAGCAGGGGGAACCACGGCGTGCCGAGCGCGGCGCGGGTCCGGACGCGGACCGCCTCGACGTGGGCGAGGACCTCGGCGGCGTCGACCGGCGCGAGAGGCGGGAGCTCGGGAGCGGAGGTGTTGGCTTTCCGGCGCAAAGTCCTCTACGGTCGCTCGCAGGCCAGGACCGGACCCACCCTACGCACGACGCCAGGAGGCGACGGATGCACGTGCAGGACAAGGACCTCATCACCACCCTGTCGGGCCACGAGGGCGCGCCCACGCTCAGCGCGGCCGTCTACGCCCGCGTCGACACCGCAGCCGGGCCAGCCCGCTACCTCGGTCCGCTGGGCAACTACCTCGTCGCCCGTCCGGCGGCGCGGGCGAAGGCTCGCGAGATGACCGAGCGGACCGACCTCCCGCTCGACGCGGCGGTCATCCTCGGGGTCGGCGGCGACGAGCTGCACGTCTGGTCGGCCGATCCGATGCTCAGCCAGGTCAAGGACCACCTCGGCTCGGTGCCGCTCGCCGATCTGGCGGGCGCGGCGAGCGAGCCGGGGAAGGGCTGGTCGACGCTGACGCTGCGCTTCGCCGACGGCGACGCCATCGAGCTTCAGGCGCGTGGGGACGTGTCCGGCCTCGTGCGCGCCCTGGAGCGCTGAGCCGGTCCGCTCGGTCCGGCTCCTCGGTTGGGGCAATGGAAGATCGGATGGTGGAGCGCACGATGTTGCTCGTCGTCAAGGATCACGTGGAGAGCCGCCTGCGGGACTGATCGCGCACAGGCCGCGGTGTCTGGGAGGCTGTCGAGCGTGCGGTGGGTCCCGCTCAGCTTCTACGTCGTCGCTGCCTGCCTCCTGGCCACCGTCGCCTACGCGGCAGTCACGGCCGGTTCGCCGTGCGACACGGCGCCGCAGTGGGCTGCGTTCCGAGCGGCGGCGTCCAACGAGGGCACCGCACCGACCGCGCGCCAGCGCGTGACCGACCGCTTGATCGAGTGCAGCACGCTCATCGGCATGCCCCGCGCGGCGGTCAGCCGGCGGCTCGGCACGCCCGACCTTGGAGCGAGTCCCGGCGCACGGTGGCGCTACGTCACCGGGCCAACTCGTGACGTACCGGTCGACTCGGAGGAACTGGTCGTCGAGTTCCGCGACGACCGCGTGACGCGACTGCACCTCGCGACGGGCTGACCACCGGCGACACCGGCTCCCGCTGCCGAGCGAGCAGATCGAGGTTGGGGATCGTGGGACTGGGACCCGGCATCAGCTGATCGGGGATCGGCCGAAGCCTGCCTCGCGCTCAGTCAGCGGCAGCTACGCCGGGCAGCCCTCAGCCGGGTGACCGGCGGCGGTAGGCGCGCTGTCGTCGACCTCCGGCGTAGCCGACCAGCGGCTGCCCCCATGCCCGCTGGATGACCACGGTCTGCGTCAGCTCGTCCAGGCCTGGTGCTTCGCGGAAGTACTCGAACGCCGGGATGCCCGTCTGGCGGCCGATGAAGTCGGGATGCCCGGTGAGCGTCGCCCAGACGGGCCCGTCGGCGAGGAAGAGATCGAGGAGGATCCCGCCCGCGACGCCCCCAGGGTCGCTCGCCCGAGCGATGTT
>CAXUES010000080.1:0-5662 GCA_964250185.1 uncultured Solirubrobacteraceae bacterium
CACCACGGCGACTTCGAGCCGCACGACTTCGCGCGGGCCACCGAGGACGAGCGCGTCGCCGCCTGACCGACCGTGATACGTCTGACCCCATGCGGGAGCGCGACCACGAGATCGGGCTGCGCGGCATCGCGCTCCTCCGCGCGGGCGCCGTGGGCGACGAGGCGGGCGTCCGCGCGCAGCGCGCCGCGATCGCCGCGCTGCTGACGGCGTCCGACGACGGCGCCGCGCGCTCGCTGCCCACGGTGGACGCCCGCGCGGGCTACGCGGCCTGGGCGGCGACCTACGACGGGCCGGGCAACCGGACGGTCCGCGCCGAGGAGCCCGCGGTGCACGCCGAGCTCGACCGGCTGGGGGCGGGGGAAGGGCGCACCGCGCTGGACGCGGGGTGCGGGACCGGGCGCCACACCGCCGCGCTCGTGGCCCGCGGCTTCTCGACGCTGGGGATCGACGGCTCCCCCGAGATGCTCGCCGTCGCCCGCGAGCGGGTGCCGGCCGCCTGCTTCGCCGAGGGCGACCTGCGGGCGCTTCCCGCGCCCGACGCGAGCGCCGACGTGGTCGTCTGCGCGCTGGCCATCAGCCACCTGCCCGACCTGGGCGCGGTCGCCGAGCTCGGGCGCGTCCTGCGGCCCGGGGGCACGCTCGTGCTCTCCAACCCGCACCCGCTGGCCACGGCGCTGCTCGGGGCGCGGGCGTGGTGCCGGACGCCGGACGGCGAGCGGGTGGAGGTGCCCGAGGTCGCCCATCCCGTCGGGGCCTACCTGGAGGCCTTCGCCGCGGCGGGGCTGGTCGCCGAGGCGTGCGCGGAGCCGCCCTACGGCGAGCAGGACGGCCCGGTGGCCGGGCTGCCCGCGGCGATCGTGTGGCGGGCGCGCCGGGACGCCGCCTAGCCTGGAGCGCCGATGCGCCTCGCCAAGTACCTCGCCCACGCCGGGATCGCCTCCCGCCGCGGAGCGGAGGTGATCGTGCAGGCCGGCCGCGTCAGCGTCGACGGCGAGCGCGTCACCGATCCCGCCCGCGACGTCGACGAGACCCGCGACGTCCGCGTGGACGGCGCGCCGCTGAAGGCCGCGCCGAAGGAGCGCGCGGTGTGGGCGGTCCACAAGCCCGCGGGCGTCGTCTCCACCGCGAAGGACACCCACGGCCGCAAGACGGTGGTGGACCTGCTCGACCGGGCCGAGGTCGGCGGGCGCCGGCTCTACCCCGTCGGCCGCCTGGACGCGGACTCCACCGGGCTCATCCTGCTCACCGACGACGGCGAGCTCGCCCTGCGCCTGACCCACCCGCGCTTCGAGGTGCCCAAGGTCTACCGCGCCCACGTGGCGGGCGGCAGCGTGACGATGAGCGAGCTGACCAAGCTCCGCGAGGGCGTCGAGCTCGACGACGGCATCACGCTGCCCGCGCAGGTCCGCCAGCTCAAGGCCGGCGTGCTGGAGATCGAGCTGCGCGAGGGCCGCAAGCGCCAAGTGCGGCGGATGTGCGAGGCCGTCGGCCACCGCGTGGTGCGCCTGGAGCGCATCTCCTTCGGCCCGCTGCGCCTCGACGGGCTGAAGGAGGGCGCCTCGCGGCGGCTGCGCGCCGCCGACGTCGAGCGCCTGCGCACCGCCGGGCCGACGACCGGCAGCCGCGACTAGTGCCAGGATCCGGCGCGATGCGCCTCTTCGCCCTGCGTGGCGCCGCCTCCGTGGCGGCCAACGAGCCCGACGCGATCGCCGACGCGACCGAGGAGCTCATGCGCGAGCTCATGGCCCGCAACGCGCTGACCACCGAGGCGTGCGTCTCGTGCATCTTCACGCTGACCGAGGACCTCGACGCGGCCTTCCCGGCGGCGGCCGCGCGCCGGCTCGGCTTCGACCGCGTGCCGCTGCTGTGCTCGCGCGAGGTGCCCGTGCCGGGGGCGCTGCCCAGCGTCGTGCGGGTGCTCGTGCACTACTACGCCGAGGAGGACCACGTCGCCCAGCACGTGTACCTCGGCGCCGCGCAGTCGCTCCGCCAGGACCTGCAGTCCGCGCAGTAGCCTCGCTCGCATGGCCCTCGAGTTCTCCGAGCGCGTCAAGCGCATCCCGGTCTACCCGGCCGCCTCGGCCTACGCGATGCCCGAGGACGTCGCGCTGCTGGCCTCCAACGAGTCGCCCGAGCCGCCGATCCCCGAGGTCGTCGAGGCCATCACCCGCACGCTGACGGGCCTCAACCGCTACCCCGACCCGACCAACAGCGTCCTGCGCAAGGCGCTGAGCGACCGCTACGGCGTGCCCGCCGGGCGCATCGCGATCGGCAACGGCTCCTGCGACCTGCTGCTCGCCGCGGGCGAGGCGCTCCTCGAGCCGGGCGCGGAGCTCGTCCACGCCTGGCCGAGCTTCTCGGTCTACCCGCACCTCGAGGCCGCCTCGGGCGCCCACGCCATCAAGGTGCCGCTCAACGACGCCCACGAGCACGACCTCGAGGCGATGCTCGCCGAGATCACCGCCGCCACGCGGATGGTCATCGTCTGCAACCCGAACAACCCGACCTCCACGGCGCTGCCCTTCGACGAGCTCGCCGACTTCGTCGCGCGGGTGCCCAAGCACGTCGTGGTGCTCCTCGACGAGGCCTACTGCGAGTTCACGACGCTCGACGACCCCGACGCGACGATCGACCTGCTCGCCAGGCACCGCAACCTCGTCCTGCTGCGGACCTTCTCCAAGGTGCACGGCCTCTGTGGCCTGCGCGTGGGCTACGCGCTGTGCGGCGACGAGCGCTTCGTGCAGGCCGTGGATCAGGTCCGCCAGCCCTTCTTCTGCAACGCGGCCGCGCAGGCCGCGGCGATCGAGGCGCTCAAGCACCAGGACGTCGTCGCCGCGCGCGTCGAGCGGACGATCGTCGCCCGCGTCGAGCTGGAGGCGGGCCTGGAGGACCTGGGCATCCTGCCCGCCGCCTCCCAGGCGAACTTCGCCTGGTTCGACCTGCCCGGCGACGACGAGGACGAGCGCGCGGCGCTCGAGAAGGCGGTCGTGTCCGGGCTGGCCGAGCGGGGCGTGCTCGTCCGCGCGGGCGCGGCGCTCGGCCGGGCCGGCGCGCTGCGCGTCACCTACGGCACCGCGCAGCAGAACGACCGCTTCCTGCGCGAGCTCGCGGTCCTGCTCGACGCCTAGAGGCGCGTCCGCCTCGCGCCATGCGGCCGCATCTGCCATGCTCGCCCGCAGCGATGGCCGCCCGGCGCCTCACCACGCACCTCGACCTCACCGCTCCCGCGGTGTCGTCGACGGACGCGTACGCCGCTCCGGCCATCTATCGCGCCTGGCGATTTAGCTAGGCGCTCGGCTCGTCGCGCTCGCAGCGCGACCCGTGCCTCTCCTCCCTCCCGGTGCCAGGATGCCGGGTCGAGCGCCGCCCCAGCAGCCGGCTCCACACGGAGCCCCGTAGACCGAGCACCGGCACTACCTTCTGCCTGCAGCGCCTCGAAAGGACCACATCGCATGATGATCGTCATGAAGCACTCGGCCACGTCGGAGGACGTGGAGCAGGTCGTCACCCGCATCGAGGAGGTCGGCGCGCGGGCCCACCGCTCGCCCGGCGACGAGATCACCGTCATCGGCGTGATCGGCGACCGCGAGCGCATCGGCCGCCTCGAGCTCGACGGCTACCCCGGGGTCGACCGCGTCGTCCCGATCCTCGCGCCCTACAAGCTCGCCTCGCTGGAGGTCTCCAACGGGCAGAGCTCGGTCTTCGAGATCGGCGGCCGGCGCGTCGGCGGCGACCACTTCGCGCTCATCGCCGGGCCGTGCACCGTCGAGTCCCACGACCAGCTCATGACCGCCGCCGACGACGTCCTCGCGGGCGGCGCGACCATGCTGCGCGGCGGCGCCTACAAGCCGCGCACGAGCCCCTACGCCTTCCACGGCCTCGGCCGCGCGGGCCTCGAGCTGCTCAAGGAGGCCAAGGAGCGCACGGGCCTGCCGATCGTCACGGAGTGCATGGACACCCGCGACATCGAGGACGTCGTGGAGGTCGCCGACGTCATCCAGCTCGGCGCCCGCAACATGCAGAACTACACGCTGCTCACCGAGCTCGGCCGGGCCGGCGTCCCCGTCCTGCTCAAGCGCGGCCTGACCGCGACGCTCGAGGAGCTCCTCATGGCGGCGGAGTACATCCTCAAGGAGGGCAACGAGCAGGTCATGCTCTGCGAGCGCGGCATCCGCACGTTCGAGACGGCCTACCGCTTCACGCTCGACCTCACCGCGATCCCCGTGCTCAAGGAGATGACCCACCTGCCGGTGATCGTCGACCCGTCGCACGCCGCGGGCCGCCGCTCGCTCGTGGAGCCGCTCAGCCTCGCCGCGGCCGCCGCGGGCGCCGACGGGATCATCGTCGAGGTCCACCCGGACCCCGAGCACGCCGTCTGCGACGGGCCCCAGCAGCTCTTCAGCGCCGAGTTCGCCGGCTACGCGGCGCGCGTCGAGGCCGCCGCCGCCCTGGCGGGCAAGGCGCTCAGCGCCGCCGTCTAGGACCCTGGTGGCCCGCGTCCACGTCGTCGGGCTCGGGCTCATCGGCGCCTCGGTGGCGCTCGCCGCGCGCGAGCGCCTCGACGCGGAGGTCACGGGGGAGGACCCCGACCCCGCGGCGATCGCCACCGCGCTGGAGCGCGGGGCGATCGACCGCACGGGCACGCCCGTCGACGCGGGCGTCGTGGTCGTGGCGGCGCCCGTCGCCCAGCTGCCCGCCGCCGTGCGCGCGGCGCTCACCGACGCGCCGGCCGACGCGGTCGTCTGCGACGTCGGCTCCACGAAGGCCGCGCTCGTCAAGGCCGTCACCGACGAACGCTTCGTGGGCTCCCACCCGCTCGCGGGCTCCGAGCAGCGCGGCGGCGGCGCCGCGCGCGCGGACCTGCTCGCCGGCGCACCGTGGTACCTCGTGCCCGGCGAGCGCTCCTCGGGCGTCGCGTTCGAGCGCCTGCACCGCTTCGTCACCGCGCTCGGCTCCCGGCCCGTCACGATCGACGCCGACGAGCACGACCGCACCATGGCCGCGGTGAGCCACCTGCCCCACGTCCTGGCCAACGTGCTGGTGGCCCAGGCCGCCGAGGCGCTCAGCGGGGACGGCCTGCCCGCCGTCGGCCCAGGCTTCCGCGACGCGGCGCGCACCGCCGGCGCGAACCCGTCGCTGTGGGCGCAGATCTACGCGGCCAACGCCGACGCGCTCGACGAGCAGCTCGAGCAGGCCATCGCCCGCCTGCAGCGCGTGCGCGCCACGCTGCGCGATCCGCAGGCGCTCGAGGCCTGGCAGGCGGCGGCGGCCGGCCAGCGCGCCGCGCTGCTCGAGGCACCCGAGGCCGGCGGCCCGCTCCGCGAGCTCGCCGTCCGCGTGCCCAACGCCCCGGGCGTCGTCGCGCGGATCGCCCTCGCCCTCGGCCGCGCGCAGATCGACATCGCCGACATGAGCCTGCGCCCGTCACCCGACCGCCGCGACGGCGAGGTGCGCCTCTGGGTCGCCGCCGCCGACGCCGAGCGCGCCCGCCGCACCATCGACGCCGAGGGGCACACCGTCACATGAGCACCGTCACCTTCCCGCCGGCCTCCCGCCTGCGCGGCACCCTGCGCCCGCCGGCCGACAAGTCGATCTCCCACCGCGCGGCGATCCTCGGCGCGATGGCCTCCGAGCCCGTGCGGATCACGAACTACCTCGAGGC